>JBFJXT010000259.1:0-2785 GCA_041623015.1 Thermoplasmatota archaeon
GCCCAGGACTGGGGCCCAGAAGGACACGACATTGACTACGGGCACGGCCGCATCGATGCTCTGGCCGCAGTGCAGCGCGCCCTCATGCAAAAGGCAGTTCGCGAACAATGGAGCTTCGATGAAGTCCAATCAATCAATGTCACGGGCCCAGATACGCCACGCCACGAATTCTTCGACTGGGCAGCAGCCATGGCCTTGAACAGTGTCTCGTTTGATTACGAAGTCGAGGAAGCAAACCAACCCCTCGCGGCGACCTTCATCCTCGACGCCGTGGAACCCCTTCCCTTGGGAGCACGAGCCTTTGTGGTGTTTGTGGAAGCACCCAGCGGTGTTGGTGTTGAAACCATTAGCCTCGATCCGATTGCGCGCCAACAAGTGGTGTCCCTGCCCACTGCCGAAGTGGGAACCTATACCATGAGGTTCCAGCAAATCCTGACTGGCGACCGCATTTTCCTTGACGTGAGTTCCGGGTTGGCACCCCCGCCAACCCTCAAACTGCCCACGCCCGAAGGATCTGTTGCCTTCACGGAAGCGACATACACTCAGGCTGCCGGAGCTCCCGAAGGGCCAGGTGCAGAGGCGGTCAACACACCTGGACTTGGTGTGCTACTCGTGATGGCTCTGCTCGGGGCCCTTGCTGTGGTTCGCCGACGCGCCTAGTCAAGCCTCAAACATCGAGGTCAGGCACCGGTTGGCGGCCGGCAAATCCACCATTGAGCGGATGCCAAGTCTCCACGCGATCTTCCCCTTCCTTCCAACACAAGAACACTGGTTCATCTCCTCGCATGGCCCAGAAGTCTACGAGTCCCGCATCGAGGTCTTTCAAGGCGATGCCTCGGTTTTCGAATGCTTCAATGGCGTCGTCCAAGGCTTGTTTCTTGGATTGAAAATCTGCAAGCCTTGCAAGCCAATCCTGGTGGTCTTCGCACTCCGGGTCTTGAATCCGGTCTCCCCAGACAATGCGCAGATCCTCAATGTGGGCCAGAACGTCCAAGAGCGCCGATCGAGCAAGTCGCGCATCTGCCAACAATTGACGCACATCGTCGAGGGCAGCATTGGCCTCAGCAAGACTCCACATGCGAACAGGCACGCTTTGCAAGCGGAGGCTTCGCTCTTGGCTGTTTTGGGATGGCCCAGCCTCTCTCCGGCCGACGCCCACCACCACAGGGGCGCGTGCCCATAAGGGCTGTACCGATGATCACCGGTACCCGACCATGGCCGGAGAGAGGGAGACCAAATTGGCCTCTGGCGCATCTGCGCTACGTTGGATAGGTGTGAGCCATTTGGGTGCTTCTGGGGATGATTGGAAAACTTCTCTGGCAAGAAGAGGTTGATTTTGCCTCAATTTTCGGCGGGTTGGACCAAGTTGAAGGGGTTGCCATCAGGGTCGCGGACCACGCTGCTCAATCCCCACGGCAGTGCTTCGGGCTCGCTTTCGACCTTTCCGCCGGCAGCGCGCCATGCCTCGGTGGCCACGGCGCAGTCGGAGACGCTGAAAACGGTCATGTTGTTGTCGCCAACGGTAGGGACATTGCCGTCGGGGCCGGGCACAGGGGGCATCAGGACGATTTCGAGGTCGTCGCCGGGGATGCCAATGGTGAGCCAGCGCATGGAATTGCCTTCAAACTCGAACACTTGATCACCACGCACTTCTGCGCCAACGGCTGCCGTGTAGAATGCCAGCGCCTTGTCTTGGTCGCTGATGATGAGATTCATGTGGCTGACGCGCTGGACGGTGGTGGCAATGGATTCGGCCATGGGCGCGGATTTTGCACGCACCTTTTGTCCTTTTGGAGGGAGGCGGGCGAAGATACCGGCCCTGGGCGTCCCTCGGCGAGTTTTGGGGAGTTGAATGGGGGGAGGCCGTGCCTAATCGCTCGATTCTCGACCCAGTCGACGCTCAATGACGGGCTCCTCGGGTGGTTCCGCATTCTTGTTGCCAAGATTCTTGCCAAAGGCTTCGAGGGTCACGCCGCCAAAGTAGAAGCCAATGACCGCCACGAGAATTTTCCAGAATTGGTCGAGGGTTTGAGCAAGCAAGCTGTCTCGAGGCAACACGTCGTCTCCGGTCACCGCAATCAAGCCGTAGAATGTGGCAATGGCAGACACAGAAATGGCGATGCGCACATGGTGGTGAGACATGTTGGGTTGAGGATCAAACGCCCGTGCCGCAATGAGTGTCGTCACCAGGGTGATGATGCCCATCATGCCGACGCCTTCCAAATCCGGGTACTCCCAGACAAACGCCAGGGCCACAGAGAATCCAGACAGCAGCGTGATGGTGCCGATGGAGAGCCGGTTTCGTTGCATGACGCCTTGGATGCCCAGGCTTCGATCGGCGTTCCAAAACACCAAACCGAACAAGCCGCCGCTGGAAATGATGACGCCCATGAGGTTTTGGTGCGAGTCCATGAAGTCGGGTCGAATCATGACGACCGCACCCGCGATGACGGCAAGAATCAGGGCGGCATTGCCCCCAAGCAGAGTGCTGCTTGAGACCGGCTTCATCATCGGGTGGCTGCCGGATTCATGGCTGGTTTCGGACGCGTTCACGCAACGAAATTGACCCGACCCGTCAAACACCTTCCCGCATCGGCCCAAAACCGTCAATGACTGGCGTGGAGGGCCTCGGCAACCGCCGCCGCAAACCGCCCCGCTGCCTCAGGGTCATGGCGCAGATACATCTCCGGCTCAATGACCTCCAACTCCATCAAGCAAAACTTGCTTTCGTGGTGCACGCCATCCACGCGGGCATATGTCGAAGCCACTGGCAAATCTGCAACCA
>JBFJXT010000260.1:0-2784 GCA_041623015.1 Thermoplasmatota archaeon
CGGCCCAGCGCCTCCGAAACTTCCTCGTGAATCGGCTTCTGCGTCTCCTCTTCGAGTTCCGCTTGAATGCGTCGCTCAAGGGCCTCTCGGCAGAGTCGCGTGGCGTCCTTCTCCGTCAACGGCACCCAGCCGCGTTCCACGGGACGAACCACCATTTTCCAGGCCGGCTCATGCAGAGGAGCAATAGCCAGGTAATCCCAGAACGTCATGCGCAACCCCTCGGGGCCCTGCTGAAATTGCACATTGAGATGCTTGGCAATCGCATCAAGACTACCGGGGTCCTGGATCAGCGTCTCTTCCAAGCGAATCGCTTCCGCCGCTGCGTATCGGTGGATCATGGCGCGATCTTTCACCAAGACACACAGCATGCGCGCCACCGGCACAGACAACAATTCGTTGAGTGCACCGCGTTCGTCAAGAATCGTCATGGGTGGAATGCGCTTGGACTCCAAGGCACCCCGGATGCGGGCCATTGCACGCTGGCGGACGCCCTCTAGGCGCGGCGCGGACAACAAATCCGGCAACGCGGGGCCAACTTCGCGCACGGCGTCGCCTACCCCTGGAAGGAAGGGATAGTACGCCAATCGCACCAAGTCCGCCACGATTTTGCCACGGGGGGCCGCTACTTCAGTAGCACGGAGGTGGCACTGGGCTCCAATTCCGAGTTATTTGCCACCACTTGGAAGCTCAAGGCGCCCGTGAAATTCTCGTATTCAACCTCAACCGTCCAGCCAAACGGAATGCCTCGGGGCGTGTTTTGCTGGCCGCCGCTCGTGTCGGAAAGGTCGATGGTGGTGCGCGCCAAGCCGGTTCCGTCCGAGACAATCAAGGTAGCGCTGCCACTTTGCGTGGATCCTGCCCATTGAATGAACGCACCAAATTTGCTGTTGCTCCAATCGTATTGCTCGGAGTCGTCAACGTTCACCATGTAAGCGGCGTACTGGAAGACGTCGTTGGTGTTGCTGACGGTGCGAAACTCAAGAGTCTCATCGGATTCAACCCAGCCTTCACCTTCAAAATCAACAAAACTTGTCGTGCACCCGCTCAGTCCAACGGTGAGCGCACTTACCAGAAACACTTGCAGGAAGTGGCGGGAGGAGGAAGGGGCCAGGAACTTCAATAACACAATGAACTCCGGCGCCTAGCACGCGATATTGGCATTAAACTGGCCACTGAAGCCGCTGCCAGTGTACTGTTGGGTGCCAAAGCCACCGTAGCCGCCCGTGCCGCCATAGCCGCTGCCCTTGCCTTCTGCAACAAGGACCCAGTCGCCCGATTTTCCGCTGATACTGGTAGTGTCCGAGGCTTGGCCATTAGCGTTGTAATCCTTCGAGAAGATCGTGGCGCCGACGCCGTCGCGCACCTTGATGGAGAGCGTGCCGCTGCCTTGGTAGTTCACGTTGACCTTGCCCGAGGAACCGCAAGAGATTGCCTTGCTGGTCTTCGCATCGGTAAGCGTTCCCTGGTGACTTACACTTCCCGGCCCAATCGCCGATTGTCCATCTGCACCCTGCTCAAAGGTGCACCCGGAAAGCAACGTCACGGACAAAAGGCATAGCGTCAGGAGGGGTAATGTTCGGCCCATGAACCCAACGATTGGCATTTGCACTTAAGGGAGATTGGGACGATGGTTGAATTCAACGCCCAAGCACAGGGGAATGGATGAGTGTGTCCTGGCTTACTCGCTTTCGATGCGAGGAGCCAGGAGGTAAGTGATGTGCCCGGCGCCGCTTGCGATGTCAAATGGCCACCCGTGGCCCTGGGGCGTGGCGCTCGATTGGCATCGAGGCCACGCGGGCTGGATGGGCGTGCCCATGCTTTGCGGCGGGCCCTTGGTTGCCTCGAAATATCTGGCTTACTCGCTTTCGATGCGAGGGGCCAGGAGGTAGGTGATGTGGCCTGCGCCGCTGGCAATGTCGAACTCAATCTTCACCGGGTAGTCGGTGCCGAGGTTGAGGGTGACCGCGTCGTTGCTCTTGACCACCTTGCTCATGTTGCTAAAGTAGTCCAAGCTGAACAAGCTGCGGCTCGACTCGGGGCTCTCAATCTTGATGATGTCGTCGCCGTCCAAGCGCAAGTGCACTTGGTCGGTGTCGCCGTCTGCCACCAATTCGAAGGCGTCGTTGCCGGCCACGAGGGCAATGTGGTCGCTGACCGCTTCACTGGCCTTGATGCCTTGTTGAAGCTCGCCGGCGCGGATGGTGACCTTGCTGGGAAGGTTCAGGTTCGGCACCTTGGGGTCGCCCATGTTCGTGGTGTCCACGAGGGCCATGCGGCGGGTGATGTGGCCGATGCTGAAGACGAGGCGGTGGGTGTCTTCCTTGTATTCTAGGCCAATCTCGTCGCTGCTGCTTGCAAGCTTGAGAATGTCCTTGAGTTTGTCCAAGTCGATTCCCATCTCGAGGTCCTCACCGTGGAATTCGGTGAATGCGCCTTTGCCGAGGCTGAGATCAACCATGGCCACGTGGGCAGGATCCACGGCTTTCAGAGAGAGTCCCTCTGGTGTAACCTGAATCTTGGCCTCGTCCACGAGGGTTTGGACGGCATCGAGAACCGTCTTGAGCACTTCTGCCTTGACCTTGGCCTTGAACGAGGGCATCCCTATCAGGCGGTCGCAATCCTGGTGGAGTCTTAAGGACTCCCAGTTTGTTACCAATTCTTCAAGTGGAGGCGTTCGAGCCGAATTTTGGGCTTTTTGGCCGAATGCAGATGCAGGTTTGAATTCCCTTGGCCATCAGCGTCCGCTCGCCGCCTGACTCCATGAACACTTCCAAATCGCACACA
>JBFJXT010000261.1:0-2779 GCA_041623015.1 Thermoplasmatota archaeon
CACGAGTTTGGTCGCGGCCATGACGTTGCATCCGAGCAATTGGCCTTGGAGGGCGGTGCGCTTGTCGCCGAAACCGATGACGGGTTCGAAGCCGTGCGCCCGTAGGATCTCGGAGGCTTCTTCGAGTTTGTGGGTGTGTTGGGCGGTGGTGCAAACACCGATGCGTTTGCCGGTTAGATGCTCGGTGGCTGCCTTGGTCACGATGGGGGTGATGGTGTGGGTGGACCAGGCTTGGATGTAGTAGACGTGGATGCCGCCGAGTTCGGGTACGCTGGGCATGGCGCTGTGGCCAAAGTGGATGAGCACTTTGATGCCGAGTTTGGCCATTTCGTCGTCGGCTAGGTCGCAGGCGCCGTAGCAGGGGTCGGCGCTGATGACGACGGGTACGCCGAGGGCGTCTTCGACGATTTGGGCAATTTCGGTGCCGTGGTCGCGGAGTCCATCGGGAAACTGTACGCCAATGGCATCCAGGTCGGGGTGATCTGCCTTCACTTGGGGCAGGACCTCCTCGAAGGGGATCAGGTAGTTGTACAGTTCCATGGCTCGCTCCAGTCGGCCCCAATCATAAGGCTTGGGGGATGGGCGGCACCCACTGGCGAACTTTGAGAGAACGCTCTTGCTCGCCCTTGATAGATTTGAGTCCAAACGATTCAAGGGTTTGATGGGTTGAAGAGAAAAAAGGGGGAAGAGGTTGGCTCACAGGAGAGTCAATGTTAGATCGCGTGCCAGGTGAAGCTGGTGATGCTCACTTCATCGCGGTAGCCACGGGCGTGCACTTCAGGGGAAGAGCTTCGAGTGAAGTATTCCAAGTGGACGCGCTGAACCGTAGTGGAGCAGCTGCCGGTGTTCACGGTGCAGTCGCCGTTCGAGCAGGTGCCGGTGTTGATGGTGCAGTCACCGTCCAACTCGCAGGTGCCGGAGTTGATGAGGCACGTTGCGTTGGTATTGCAGGTACCGGCGTTGATGTAGCAAGCGCCACCGGATTGGCAGATTCCCACGTTGAAGGTGCATCGAGCGTTGTTGCATTGGCCGACGTTGACGTAGCAGGATCCGTTGGAGCAGTCTGCGGTGTTGATCTTGCAGGCGCCGTTGTCGCAGTTGTCCGTGTTCACGAGGCAGTCGCCATTGTTGCAGCTTCCGAGGTTGATCTCGCAGCTTCCCATGCTGATGATGGCAATTGCAGAGCTGCTGTCGTCAAAGCGCAGAATCGACGAACCGTGGGTGAGGCGTAGATTGGAGATGGCGCTGACTTCAGTGGAGGAGCAGTCGCGGTTGTTCATGGTGCAGCCGCCGCTGGCGTCTACAATGTACATGGCTTGGCCACTGTTTCCTTGCGTGAAGCCAGACGAGGAGAATAGGGCGCCTACGTCGGCGTCAAAATCACAAAAGCCAACGAATCCGGAGGCTTCTGTGAAGGAGCGACAACCGGGATTCCCCTGAGCTGCCGAGGCAAAGGTGCCTGCATTCAGGAGGGTCATTCCGAGGAGGACGAGCATGATGCTTGTAGTTCGTGTGCTTATGTTCATGTGAAGTTCCTGGTGGCTGAGTGACGCCACCGAGCAATCCATCCACGTGTGGCTCATGGGGGTTCTGGACGAACGGGGTACAGGAACTTTCGACGTGTTCCCTGCTCGACCACAAAAGAATCATCTGGGCGGCTCTATCTCGAATTGTGTTGGCTTGGAGTAGTGGTCGGGTCCCTCTAGTCGTGGTGTTGCAATTCATGGCGCCGCTGTCTGCCACGGGACAGGAATGGGATCAGTTGGGCTACACCGAAAAATTCCATGGCGTGGCCACTCCAAGTCTGTTGAATCAAGGTGTATCCTTCACTGAGTTCGACGAGTTGAATGGGACCAGTTTTGTCTATGATGCCGCGACGCCGGCGGTGCACGTGAATGCCACTCCGGATCAGTCGACTCCGTTGCTTCTTAGGGCTTATTCGGATTCGAATGGAATTCGATTGCAATGGGAAACACCCCTATCTGGCTCCGCGGTGGGCTACAACGTATACCGAGAAATCGCCGATGCCTGGGTGCTCATTGACACGGTCGTGGATACCACGTATCTTGACATGAGTCCGGGGGGCCCGGGGCTTCTGACTTGGTACAGAGTGACGGCAATCTTTTCGTCACCAACGGGCCAAGAGGAAAGTCAACCTTCCAATCCGGCGGCGGCATTGTCCTGCGCTTTTTTTGGCATCCATGTTGGAAAACCGCCGAACTACGACGTGTGGATACACCGAGACCCCATTGGTTGCCTTGGGCGCAACCTTGAGGAAACCCTGCCTTGGAGTGGCAGATGAACAATTACACCCTGCTCTTCCTCGCTTTTTTCTTAACGATTCCAGGCGTATCTGCGGCGTCCCTTGAAGGCGACATCTTTGCAGACCAATTGGATGTACAAGGTGCAGAATTTGCCGGGTCTGCATTGTTCATCGGAGCGACAGGGTTCTTGGAGGCTGACGCCGTTGTGTTGCGCATTGAATCGAGTTCTGTTGAGGTTCTGTACGAGTCTCAAAACTACACGCGGGTCATTGGTGTTGGCGATGTCAGCTTGAGCCCGGATGGAAGTGGTGGCCCCTGGACGACTGGGCCGTTTGTTTACCGCCACAGCGTGGCGGCAGCGATTCGTGTGGGTGACATCGCTTTCTTGCAAGTGGTAGGCGTTGGCGATGCATTAGACGACATTTTTGATTTGAAGGCAAATTTCCATTCCGTATCTCCCGAGCCTTCTCTCGTGTACCCTACTGGGGTCACCACGGATTCACGTTGGCAACCTG
>JBFJXT010000262.1:0-2777 GCA_041623015.1 Thermoplasmatota archaeon
CCCAACCCACGCGCCAGTGGCAAGCGACGACGACGAACAATTCGAGGTCTTCGAGCGCACGCCGGCCCCAGAGCCAGTGGCTGAGGCAACCCCCGCGCCAGCACCGACTCCGAGTCCAGCGCCTGAAGTGCCACCCGCACCGGTGCAACCCCCCGCGCCTGAAACTCCCGCTCCAATTCCTACGCCGGCGTCCGAGTCCACGCCCGCTCCCGCACAGCCATTCTCACCCCAGCCGACCCGGCGCCCAGAAGTGTGGCCACCCCTTGGCGCTCGCACCCAACCCAGTACACCTCCCGCCGCACCTGCGGCAACCCCACCGGCACCTGTGGCCCCCATGGCAGGCTTGCCAGGCGATGTGCCCATGGAACGGCGCAGTCACGCCCCAGAAGGAACGCCCGCCCCGGCGCCGCCTGCCCCCGCGGCGCCAGCACCCACCCACCACGCGTTCCCGGATCTCTCCAGCAATGCCCCCGCCGATGGCAGCGCCCCCCGCATCGCCATTGTGCAAGCGCTGTTCAACGAAGAAATCACAGGCGACATGGCCAACCTTGCCCGGCAAAAAGCCGACAAGCTCGGCGCCCCAGTGGTCCACCACCTCAAGGTACCCGGCGTCTACGACTTGCCCCTCGCTGTGCAAGCACTCCTTCGCCGCGACGACGTGGATTGCGTCGTTGCCCTAGGCTGTGTTGTCTCTGGAGAAACCAAGCACGACGAAATCATCACCCACGCCACCGCTAAGAGCCTCCAAGACGTGAGTCTCGCCACGGGCAAGCCAGTTGGATTCGGCGTCATCGGCCCCGGAATGACCTGGAAGCAAGCCGAAGCCCGCGTGGTCAATGGAAAACACGCCGTAGAAGCGGCCGTTGCCCAGTGGCACTTGGTTCGAAACCTGAGCCTTTAGCGCGCAACAAGCCCATCGTTTTACCAACAACGACTAAGAAGAAGGTCTTGGCTCGACCCTTATGAACCAATCCCGTGCGGTGTTTTTGTCCATCGCATTGCTCGTGCCAGCATTGTTGGCCACCCCGATGGTGACCGCCCAGGAGCCTGAATTCATTCTGCTTGGCGAAGACGCCGTCAATGACTCCACGCTGGGCCCCCAAAATCACCCCGACACCGCATCGGACGTTGTTGCACTTGCTGTGCGCACCGACGGTGACAACGTCATCTTCCGCATGGATCTTACCGGCGGCACCACGGAAGCCGGCCAATTCTGCTACTTCCCCGCCTTCGAATTCAACGGCGCCGAGTACCTGGCCATGTCTTGCTTTGAGATGTTCCTGCTTGGCGACGACCAAACCGTCTCCACCGTTGTAGCCCCGAGCACATCCCGCGGTGAAAACGTGGATCACTCCGCCGAAATTGTCGGCAACTCCGTCTTCTTCACCATCCCCTTTGCCGGCTTTGGTGCCGCTGAAGGCGACAGCCTCGACGACATTTACGGCATGGTGTACACCTCCCGAGGCCGCCTCGTCACGGACAACATCCCCGACGCAAAGTCGGACGTTGACTCTGCCGAGAGCCTTGGAAGCTACGTGATTGGCACCACCCCCGGCGGCCCTGAAATCCTCGACGAAGTCATGTCTGTGTTCCAGAACTTGACCGAGCCCAGCTTCATGCACTCCTTCGAGAACGCCACGAGCGACCTGTACACGGTCAACTTCACCGTGCCGTGGCAAAACATCACCTTGGACCAATACGCAGGCATTCACACAGGCAGCGCCAATGTGACCGTGCTTCGCGATGGCGAAGTGCTCAGCAGCTTTGTGCTCAACAACGAAACGTCGCCCGTGATGGCCGAAGCCAGTCAAAATGCGACTGAAGAACAGGGCAACGCAACGGCTGAATCCACCGGCAACGAAACCACCGAGGCCCCGCCCACCGACGATACCGCCTTGCTCAACATGGCCGGCAACTGGAGCGTCGTGATTGCCTACGACAACTTCGTCGGATCACTCGGCATGACCATCGCCGAGTACGCCCCCGCCGAACCGGTGACCATCGGGGCCACCAACGAGACTGCTGAACCGGTCCTGGAAGCCAACGAGGACGCTCCTGGCCCCGCCCTACCGCTCGTGGCCCTTGGTCTTCTTGCGGTGGTCGCTGTGGCTCGCCGCAGCCGCGATTAGTGCGCGAACCCAGCCACTAGACCGTCGCAGGAACGTGCGGTCATCCTTCTCCTTCAATCTCCCCTTTCCCACAATTTTTTTTGCCCACCCAACGCGGTGGGAATCCGCTCAAGCGTTGGCTTGACGGAAGCGAATCACGCGCAAAATCTCGAAGGGGAACCGCTGCTCGGCGGCCTCCTCCGTCTGATACCCGAGGGCCTCCATCTGTGCCTCTAGGGGTTTGGGGTCGCTGAGACTGCTGTGAATCACCCAGACCACGCGAGGACGCGCGGCGAGGGCGGCGAGTTGCTCCACGAATCGAAGCACAACACGATTGCCATCGGGGCCACCGTCGAATGCCAAATCCAAGGGCCCTTCCACGTGCTCATCTTCGGCAGTGGGCAAGTATGGGGGGTTGAATGCCACCGCATCAAACGGACCCTCAAGGCCCGCAAGCAGATCGGTTTCAATGGCGTTGAGCTTGAGCTTGTTTTCCTTGCCGTTGTGCGCTGCCAACGTCACCGCGAATGGATTGGCGTCGGTACAGGTGACCGTGGCCCCTGCGCGCGCCGCAGCGAGACTCACAAGGCCCGTGCCGCAGCCAACCTCTAGGAATCGTTCCCCGGCATCGATTTCGTCCCGCACAACGCTTGCAAGCAAGAACGAGTC
>JBFJXT010000263.1:0-2761 GCA_041623015.1 Thermoplasmatota archaeon
ACCATGCCGTCCGGTCCGGGGTCTCTTCGAACAGTTCCACGTAGAGTTGACCGCCGGGCCCGGAAGGAGTCACAGTCATGGAGACTGTGCTTAAGCCAGCCATCACCACTTCGTCGTCCTCGCTCAAGGCACCAAGGTTCCAGGTGAGCGTGTTCGTGATGGTGCTGGTGGCGGGACCCGTCTCCCCAACGAGGCCAAGTTCCATGCGGTTGGCGTTGGAGGGTTGTAGGGCATCATCCACGCGCCAGCGGCCGTCTTGCATTTCCACTTGAACATGGAGGTCAGGCGCCGGGCCGGTTTCCATGAGGTAGTAATCGAACCATTCGAGCATCTCTTGTGCCCAGTCATAGCGAGGATTTTCAGGGTGTTCGCTGACGCGGTCCGGGTAATTGTGGCCCCATTGGCCCATCATCGCCTTGGCGTCTAGGCCCTTGTCCACGAGCGCTTCGTATCCGATGGTTCCGGCGTGGGGATCCACGTTGTCGTCCAGGAGGCCGTGAATCAAGTAAATGCTGCCTTCGTAGTTGGCAACGCTGCGTTCCACGAAGGATCGCTCGGCCCAGTAGGTGCCGTCGGTGTTGGTCACATCGTCGCCCGTGGCGTACGCAGCAGCACCAAGCGGCGCAGCGGTCACCCAGTCGGGGCAGGTGGCACGGTGGCGGACGGCGGAGGCGGGATCCGGGCCGGGAACGCCAAAGGTTCCGTAAATGACATTGTGGAAGGTCAAGATACGTGCTTCACTAGCGCCGTTCCAGGTGACCAGGTCTTGCAAGCCGCTGAGGCCGCTAATGGGGACGATGGTTTTGAGGAACTCCGAGCCGAGAGCGGCAGCCATCCAGGGCGTGCTGCCGTCGTAGCTGCGGCCGATGAGGCCGACGTTCCCGTTGCTCCATCCTTGCGATCCAAGCCATTCAACGACGTGGTGGACGCCTAGTTGCTCAGCCATGCCGAACATGTCGAAGCAGTGATTGGATTTTCCAGAGCCCAAGACGGACACCTGCGCCACAGCGTAACCGTGGGGCACATACGTAGAAATCAGCCACTCTCCCAAGCGGCCGCTGCCGCGATCTTCTGCGGCCACGTCAGATTCTGTGTAGTACGGGCCAACGTCCGCAATCACGGGCACTTGACACGCGTATTCCATGGGGGCTTCGGTGTGTTGTACGCCGACAACCATGCCGGTGGCGTGATCCACGTGCGCCTTGCCAAAGTCACAGCCAGGAATATCGGGCATGAAGAGGCCCAGGTGAATCTGTGCGCCTTCGGGGTCAAGCGCGGCGCCACCTTCGGTGACGGGCAAAGGCACATTGACGAACACACTCAACGATGGCAGAACGTCGAAGGCACCCTCAAGGAGCGTGAAGGACCAATTTTCTTCCATGTTGAAAGGAAGCTCGGCCCGATCGAAGACACTGGTCAATTCCGTGACCAATTCGTCGTGGTGGTCCTCCGGTTCACTGCTCTCAAGGCAACCGGCCAGCGCAGGGATGGCCATCAAAGTAGCCAAAATCAGCGCATTCATCGTTCGCATAAGTCGCCCATGTCGCCGAGCGGTACTTGACGATTGTCGCTTATCCCTACTCCAGAAGGGGCCCGACAAGCGCACAAAATCCCGACCCAATATGGCCCCAATTTTGTCCAAAAACCACGCCATCTCCCAATCGTCAGCGCACCTCAAATTTGTCGCCGCTACAGAAGGGCAGCCCCGGTGCGCCTCCTATAATGGCCCACAACCCCAATATACGACCCCCTCGTCGGCGCGACCCATATGGTGACCGCTCAGGTCGAGGACGCTACGTCCCCGTTGGAAAAAAAGGACCAGCTACAGCAAAAGGCGAATCAACTTCGCAAGGAACGCGACCGACTCAACGATGAGGCTCGCGGACACGCTGAAGAACGCGACGAATACAACGCAAAGGTCCGTGCCCTGGTCAATGAGGCCAACGAGCACAAGAAGCGCCGCGACGAATTGAACGAAAACGTTCGACGCCAAAAGGAAGCTCGCGACGAAGCCAACCGCATCGCCGACGACTCCATGAAAGTGGCCGACACCATGCGCCGCGAGCGCATGCCTGACGGTGCCGCCAACCTCAACGTGGCTCGCCTCAAAAAGGAAGCCCGCGCCCTTGAGTACCAGCAAATGACTTCGGTCATGACGCCCCCAAAGGAACGCGCCCTCATTGAGCGCCTCCAAGAAATTGGCAAGGCTCTGCGGGAGAAGGAAAAGGTCCTGCGCGCTGACCCCGAACTGAAGGCCTCCATGGAGAAGGCCGAGCTGCTCAAGGAAAAGGCAGAAAAGGAGCACTCCAAGGTCGCCGGCTTGGCTGAGAAGGCACAAGCTGAGCACGACTCCATGATCAAGCTCTACAAGGAGTCCGACAAGCTTCGCAAGGTGGCTGACAAACTGCAAGAGAAGTTCGTGGTCTCCAAGATGGAAGCCGACAAAATCCACAAGGCCTACATCGAGTACGTCAACCAAATCCACGAAATCGAGGACTCCCTCGGTGGCGGCGGCGGTCGCGCCAGCGCCCACACGGCCAAGCAAGCCGAAGCTGCAGCCGATGAAGTCTACGAGAAGTTCAAGGCGGGCGAAAAGCTGTCCACCGAAGACTTGCTCACGCTCCAAAAGGCTGGGCTTCTCTAAGACGAAGTCGAGGAGAAGGCCAGCATCTTCGCTGCACCCAACGGGGGCAGTGGTAGGCTGGGCTTCTCTAAGCCGACGTCGAGGAGAAGGCCAGCATCTTCGCTGCACCCAACGGGG
>JBFJXT010000264.1:0-2759 GCA_041623015.1 Thermoplasmatota archaeon
CTGATAAGCAAGCGCCGAGGCCGTGGCTTGATTTTGGATAAAGACTCGGTCCGCAAGGGTCAAGGAGTGCGAAGTGCACAAGTGAGTTTGTGGGACACCTGTACTTGGTTCGACATGGACAAACCACCTGCAACGCGCAGCACATCATTCAGGGGCCGCGCGTGGATTCGGAGTTGTCTGACCTTGGCAACCGCCAAGCGCAGGCACTGGGGTCTGCGTTTGAGCGGACGCCTCTGGGCGCCGTGTTCACCAGTCCTTTGCAGCGGGCACGGCAAACCACCCACGCCATGCTAGGGTTGCACCGGCAGGCGTTGGCGCCGGAAGTGGTGCCTGAGATGTACGAGTTGGATTACGGGGCGCTCTGCGGGCGGCCGCTTCCTGAGGTCCAAGATCAAGTGGATCAAGTGATGGATGCGTGGGGCCTTGGCTTCATGGACACACCATTTCCGGGAGGCGAAAGCGCCACCGTTGCCCGGCTTCGCGTGCAAGCGTTTGCCCATCGCCTGCGTGCTGAGGCGAGTCGTTGCGATGTGGCGGTGGTGGCCCATGGGCGCATCAACCGCGTGCTTGCCACCACCCTCCTGGGCTTGCCATTGACCGAGATGCGTCGGTTCCCTCAGGATAACGCCAACATTACGCACTTGGAAGTGTCTGAGGATGGCTGGGAGGTGCGTCGGGTAAACGACACCAGTCACTTGCAAGATGCCACAAGTTCGTCCAGCAGCGGCGCAGGGTTTGCCTAACGGTTCCGGCTCGCTCCCGAATCATTCTCTATAGTTGGCAGAGGAGACGTTGGGCACATCCATCACTCGCCGCGGGGTCGGTTCGCTTGAAGACCATGAATCGAACCCAGTACTACCCGGCCGCCGGGGGAATCAACGAACCCACCCGAACGAACCGTCGAAGCGCGGGAACCCTCGCGTGGAACCGCACCATGCGGCCCCATTGCTAGGAGCCGGCGCTACTCGTTGACAACCACGTCAATGTTCCAAGCGTCTCGAAGCTCCTCAAGAAGCATGTGCTCGCGGTGATCCACGCCGTCGGCAGCCTTTGCCAACTCACGAAGCTCTCGAAGCAAAGCGCGCTTGATGGAGTCCTTGAAGATGCCCAGGGATGCGATGGCGTCCTTCACATCGTTGTCCACGGTCTTTTCAGCCACAGACTCAAGGTACCATTGGCTCGCCGCTTCCACCATTTTCGAGATGGATTCTGGCTCAATGCCCGCTGCGATGCCGATTCTGTTAGCAGAACTGGCCATGGATCGGCGCTCTGCGGTCTGCAAAACGCCGTCAGCGTAAGCCAAATGCATTGCAAGGAAAACGAATCGGTGGGTCGCAGTCCAAGAGGTCATACCTCGGCAAGAACGGAAGGGTACTTGCCGTTTGCTGGACGGGCGGGTGACCAAATCTCCTGAATCTCTTGCAGTCATAACTCGGCGCCGGTGCTGTAGCGGGCCTGAAGCTCCTCAAGCAAACGGGCTTGCACGTCGGGCTCCAAGCCAATTTTGAGCGCGTCCAATCGATCAAACCAGCCCGCGATGACGGCCGAGGCGCCGCCGGCTTCGCTCATCAATTGAATGGAGTGGTGCACTTGTTCAATCAGCACCAAGAGACGCTCGGCTTCCAATCCAAATTCTGCGGCCTACGTGGAAGCAAAGCCGATGCCGGGATTTTTTGTTGCGGCGGCTTGGTCAAGGACGCGCTCCACGTAGAGTACAACACAGAAAAGGTCACTCCGAATCATCCCAGGCCCCAACGCAAGGAGGGCGGCCGAGAATGATCGGGTTAGCGGAGGAAGACAGGCCGCTTCGCAACCCCGGAAGCAAGGCCTCCCTGCGGTCGGCCTCGCGGCGTCGGGCTGAGCTGGGTTAGTTACTCGGAGCCCCGTACGTTTCAAACGAAGGGAGCTTCGCCCCCTTCGCAACCCCGGAAGCAAGGCCTCCCTGCGGTCGACCTCGCTGATTTAGGAAAATTATCCTAATTACTCGCAGCCCCGTACGTGTCGAACACATACGTGTCCATTGGCTTGATGCCGAGGACCATGTCCAATTCCTGGGGCGTCAGGAAGGGTTTGCTGTAGCGGCCTTGGTCGTCGATGGGGACGCGGGGGCAAGCAACACCCACGAAGGCGTCAAGGTGCCGGAAATAGAGCAAGTCGTTGGGGCTGATTTGCTTGTTTTGAATCAAGAATCCCTTCTTGCCGTGCTTGCGCAATTTTTCGAGGATGCGCTTGGCCATTTGGAATCGCATTTGGCCGCCCTTGGTGCTGATGACGATGCCGAAGGTCTCCGCTTCCTTGGCGACACCTATGGCGGCGTAGCGCTGCTTCAAGATCTTGTGCTTCGGTTCGGTGAAGCTGTTGATGGTGTTGGTGTACGGGCACGCACCGATGATCACCTTGTTCGTTTCCAAGGCAAGCGCCAGGGGGTGGAAGTCGCCGCTGCCGATGAACAAGAATTCGTCCACGTCAACGAGCTTGGTGGCGGCCATGACGTTGCAGCCAAGCAATTGGCCTTGGAGGGCGGTGCGCTTGTCGCCAAAGCCAATGACGGGTTCGAAGCCGTTGGCGGTGAGGATTTCCGCGGCCTCCTCCAATTTGTGCGTGTGTTGGGCGGTGGTGCACACACCGATGCGCTTACCGGTGAGGTGCTTGGTTGCGGCTTCCGTCACGATGGGCGTGATGGTGTGCGTGGACCAGGCTTGAATGTAGTAAACATGGACGCCGCCAAGTTCGGGGACACTGGGCATGGCGCTGTGGCC
>JBFJXT010000265.1:0-2745 GCA_041623015.1 Thermoplasmatota archaeon
GCCATCGAAAACCCCGGCCTAGTGGACACCTACAACGTCATTTTGGACCACGATGTGCCCGTGCGATTTGCCAACCTTGGCTTGCCGCAAATCCTGCTCTGGGGCGAAAACGCCGCCCGCCACGCCGAAACCGCCGTGGAGATGATCGACGCCCACGGCCTCTACATCCACCTCAACCCACTGCAAGAAGCGGTCCAGCCCGAGGGCGACACCATCGCAGCCGGTGGCCTCGACGCCATCCGAGGGCTCTGCAAAGAGCTCCAAACACCCGTGCTGGTCAAAGAAACCGGCGCCGGCATGGACGGCCGCACCGCCAAAAAACTCGCAGACGCAGGCGTTGCCGGAATTGATGTCGGTGGACTTGGCGGAACGAGCTTTAGCGCCGTGGAATATCACCGCGCAGTGGCCATGAAAGACCACGCCAAAGCACGCCTCGGCAAGACCTACTGGGACTGGGGAATTCCAACCCCCGAATGCGTGAAAAGCGTGCGAAAAACGATCCCAAACACGCCCCTCGTCGCCACAGGGGGTCTACGCACCGGCCTGGACGCCGCCCGCGCCCTCGCACTCGGCGCAAATCTCGCCGGATACGCCGGAACCCTCTTCAAAGCGGCCTCCAACGGAAGGGAGAGCACCCTCAACGAGGTGCATCATCTCTTAGAAGAGTTGAAGACTGGGTTGTACCTGACCGGCGCCCGTCACCCGGCCGCACTGTCGGAGGAACACTGCCTATGAACCTCGAAGCCGCGCTAAGGCCCTACCTCCACCAGTTTTCTGAAGAGTTCAACAAGTACCTCGTCAAGCGGGACTTGAAGCCTCAGGAACTGTACGATGCAGTCCGCCATTTGCCCATCAATGGAGGCGGAAAACGCCTCCGCCCCATCATCGCCCTGCTCGCCGCACAAGCCTGCGGAGGCGACTCCAAAAAGGTCATGCCGTACGGCGTGGCTTTGGAAATTCTGCACAACTTCACGCTCATCCACGACGACATCATGGATGACTGCGACACCCGTCGAGGCGTCGAAGCGGTCCACAAGAAGTGGGGCACCAACGTCGGCATCCTCGCCGGCGACACCATGTTCAGCCTCGTCTTCGAACTCTTGGACCACTTGGAAATCGACGACGCCATGTACCGCGGCGTCAGCCAGGACGTGGCCAAGCTAGCCCGGGAGGTCTGTGAAGGCCAATACTGGGACATGCACTTCGAGAATCAGAAGAAGATCGACGAGTTGCAGTACTACCACATGATCGAGCGCAAGACTGCCACGTTCTTCGAAACGGCCATGAAGAACGGCGCAGAGCTCGGCGGTGGCGACCACCAGCAAATCAAGAAGCTCGCCGAATGCGGCCGCCTCTTGGGTCTCGCCTTCCAAGTCTGGGACGATTACCTCGGCATCACCGCCACCGACGAAGAACTGGGCAAGCCCGCTCACTCGGACATCGTCAACGGCAAGAAGACGCTCGTCTACGTGAGCACCCACACCAAGTTGGATCCCTTCGACCGCCGGCAATTTGTCGACCTCTACAAGAAGGAAGGCAAGACCGAGGAAGAAATTCAGACCATTCTCAAGTTCATGGACAAGAGCGGTGGCCTCGAATACACCCGCAGCCGCGCCCGTGAATTCAGTAGCTTTGCCAAGGCGACGCTCGCTGACTTGCCGGACACCGCAGCCAAGCGCCTCCTCGGCCTCTTGTGCGAGCACGCTAGCTCCCGCAAGAACTGAAGCGGTCAGGTCTGAATCCCTTTCCTCTCCCTCTCCTTCTCTCTTTCCAATTTTGTAGGCTAAACCTTGGCGATGGCATTGCCCACTTGGCCATCGGGGTAGCCCTCTGGAACCGCCGGGCTCCAAATGCGTGCGCCGGTGTCGGATTCGGTGACGGTTTCACCATCTCCCACCACACAGTCCACAAGCTTCACACCCGGCGCAATGGTGACGTTGCAGCCAAGCACACAGCCCATGGCGCTTGCACCTTCGCCAATCGTCAGGCCGGCGCCTGCAACAGTATCTTCGAGCACGGCATCGCTGGCGACTTGTGCGTCCTTTGGAATGGCTGAATTGGCGTTGAGTGCGGCGGTGGCAAGACGAATCCTGGCGGGGTCGCCCACATCCACCCAGAGGCCATCGTAAGCAACGCCATGGACGCCTTGGGTGTCTTCGAGCAATCCAGGCATCACTTCCTTCTCAAAGCTCACAAGGCGCCCTGGCTCAATGGATTCGAGCACATCTCGGCGCAAGAGGTAGACGCCTGCGTTGATGAGACGACTTGGGGCCAAGTCGGGGGTTGCAGGCTTTTCCACGAAGCCACGCAAGCGAACGCCGGTGCCGGAGGCATCACCTAGGTCCGCCACGCCAAAGTGAACAACATCTTCAGCGGGGACTTCACGAAGGGCAACCACGCACACAGCGCCGGTTTCCTTCTGGCATTGCACCATTTTTTCCAAGTCAAAATCGCTGACGATATCGGCAAACACAACGAACACCGGGTCGGATTTCACCGCGTCCAAGCAGTTGCGCATGGCGCCGCCGGTGCCAAGGGGCTCGTTTTCCAGAACCACTTCAAAATCCAAGGCACGAGAACTGGCAGCAAAGTGGGCCTCCAACTCGGCTGCTTTCCAGTTGAGCGCCACGATGACGCGACCCACCGCCGCCGGGAGCCTGTCAAGCACCCATTCTAGCATGGGGCGACCTGCAACATCCAGCAACGGCTTGGGCCGCGTGTAGGTTAACGGTCGCAGTCGAGTCC
>JBFJXT010000266.1:0-2725 GCA_041623015.1 Thermoplasmatota archaeon
CGCAGATCAAGCCCTGCGCACCCATGCCATGTTGCGTGACTTTGGCGTCCCCGTCCGCATCGCTCTGGCCCATAGCGGACACGGCGGTTTTGGCACCATCGACGCACGGGTTCAACCCTATGTGGATGACTGGTTCAATACAACGCTAAGGGGGCAAGATCCAACGCTACCCCCGTACCCTGTCCTACGCCATCGCTATGCTCAAGATGACCTTGTGGGCGAAATGCAATGGCCGCCGGCGGACACCACCCAAACGCGGTATTACTTGCATCAATCGGGCGAAGACGGTCTTCAACTGGGCTATCCCGGCACTGCTTCAGAGACCCTACTGGTCTCGCCGCCCATTCCCACCACGTGTACGGAAGTGAGTCAGTTCCAAAGCTACAGCAATGAGCACTGTCCCTTTGGCGCGCCCAATACCTTGGCTCAGTGGACCACGGAGATTTTGAAAGCAGACACCGAAATCACGGGGACGCCCCGCCTTGGCCTCTCCTTCGGCGGCGACCAATACGACGGGGTGATGCTGTTTGCGCAGCTCATCGACGTGGATCCTAATGGAGAAGTGACGCCGGTGCTCTACCAAGTGACACCCATCCGCGTGTCTGGTGCCGGGCCGCATCGAGTGGAGGTGGATCTTGAAACGATCACACACTCCTTCGAAGCAGGGCACCGGATTGGCCTCCAAGTGGCAACCACGGACCTTGCGTTTGCGTGGAGTCGAACCCCGGGTGTGGTCACCATTCATTCCGGCGGGTCTGCCAATTCATGGCTTGACATTGACACCGTGCCAGTCGATGCACATGGAGACCGTCAGCCCCCCGTTGTTCGCGTTGCTGCCAGTGAAGCACCTCGGCCTGGAGAACCCTTCAACTTCACCGTGGTCGCATTTGATGATCTTGCCCTGGGGTCGCTCAACGTTGACGCTCTCGTGGCTGCCAATGAAACAATCAATGCCGGCCTCATCTCTTACTACCAAGTCGCCTTGCCCGTTAACCTCACCGAGGCCCAAGCAGTCCTAGACAGCATCACTGCCACCGCCACCGATTTGGTTGGGAACACCGCCATAGCGACGCTCAAAAGCACCGCTCAAGCAGAGGAAGAGCCGGTCATTGACCCGCCGGCTCCCAGTAAGAAAAGCCCGGGTGCAAGCGCCCCACTGGGCATCCTAGCAGCCGCTGGCATGATGCTTGCTCGCCGGCAAAGGAACGGTCAAACCTAGAGGGGAAGGCAGGTGATGTCGAGGCCCTGCTTGTGGGCCGCCGCCAATGCCTTGCCTTCAGGGCTCGTGACCTTGAATCGAATCTTGCCCTCCGCCGAAGAGCGCAACTCCGCAACGAGCGCGTCTTCAATTTCCACGCGGAAGTCCCGGCCACCAAAGCCGCTTCCAACACTTAGGAAAATGTTGCTTCCAGACTTCTTGTACTCGGCGTGAACCGGGCTATTGCCGGCCGTGGCATGGCGGTGGGGTTCCGGTCGGCCGCCTCGAGGCTTACGGGCGGCGCTGCCAGGGGCCGCCGCAGGGCTGTGCTCTGATTTGGCGCGGATGTCCAAGCGGATGCCGAGGCGATCTTGCAACGCCTGGACCGTCCGGCCGCCCTTGCCAATCACTTGCGGTACTGCCCAGTCCTCAACATAAATCACCGCGCCATTGCCGCGAATCTCCACGTCTAGCGTACTGCCCTTAGCGTACCGGGCCAACGCACGCTTCACCTCGCGCTCGGCAAGCGCCGCAGCGCCTGTGGAAGGGCCGCCGGCGGCGTTGCTGCCGCCCGACACTTGATCGAGGGGCATGACCACAATTTGCTCGCCGTATGTGTAGAGTTCAAACAGGTCTTCTTGGGTGTTCACATCGGACACCACAACCACGGGGCGAGCAAGGTCTTCCTGCATCATGCCGGAGGGCACTTTGACGGTGAAGCGCAGTTCAAGAATCGCTTCAATATGGCCGGCATCGATGAACACCACCGTGTCCACGATTTGAGGAATCATGCCCAGATCCACGCGACCAATCAGGCGCTGAACGGCGTCAATGGCGCGGTTGGCGTGCGTCACGCCAATCAGTCCAATGCCTGCCAAACGCATGTCTGCGAATACCTTGAAGTCGTTCGTGGTGCGCACTTCGTCGTAGATGACGTGGTCTGGGCGCACGAGAAGCATCACCTCACCCGTCCAAGCCATGTCGCGGTCCAAGGCGCCGTACTGGGTAATTTCCTTAGGAACTTGCAAGTCGCGGGGTTGTTCCATGGTCTTGACCACGCGCGACATGTCATGCAAATGCTCGGCAACCGCCGCCGCGAAGGTCGATTTTCCACTGCCTGGGGGCCCAGCCACGAACACGCCACGGGCACGGCCTTCGAGGCGCTCCAAGATTTCCTGGGGCAACTCGTAGTCGTCAATGGTCGCCTTGAACACAGGTCGAACAGCGGTCACTTCAAGGGCATCGGAGAAGGGTGGCTGCGCAATGGTGATGCGCATGGGGCCCAGTTGCACGACGGTGCATCCATGCCGCTCCAGCTCCAGGAATGAATTGTAATCTCGCTTGGCAAATTCGATGCACTCGCGGGAGAGGCTTCGAATCTCCGTGTGCTGCATGGTCGAGGTGCCCAGGGGCTCATACGCTACGTTGCCTGGGGTGCCTCGCTTGACCATCGGTACGCAGTCTGCCTTGAGGTGGACGCTCATGGTCTCGTCGTCAAAGAATGACCAAATGCCAAGGCCCGTAAGA
>JBFJXT010000267.1:0-2707 GCA_041623015.1 Thermoplasmatota archaeon
GCCATTCTACCGGCCGGCACCGTGCAAACTCTTGGCGCCGAAACTGCATTGTTCCGGCACATCAAGGAAGGCACCAAGCCGCCCAAGCACGGCATTCTGTTCCAGCACCCACACGTGCACAGCGCCAGTCCCTGGCAACGGGGCGCCATTGCGCGCGCCCTTTCTCTTCACGCAAGCCTTGGCGCCAAGGCCGATTCGTTTACCCAAAATGACATTCGCGGCCACCTCAAAACGGAGCTTGACAAGGACTTGGAGCGCATCCGACGCGACCGCGCAAAGGCCCCCAAGCGCCGAGAAATCGCCCGAGGATTCGGTGGACAAGACCGCAGGCCCCAGGGCCGCTCCAGTGGAGGCGGAGGGTACAATGACCGTCGCCCAGGTGGAGGCGGTGGCGGTGGCGGTGGCTTTGGCGACCGACGATCCGGTGGTGGCGGCGGTGGCGCTGGCAAACGTCCCGGCACTGGCGGTGGCGGAGGCGGCTTCGGTGATCGACGCAGCGGCGGTGGCGGAAAACCCTCGGGCGGCGGTGGTGGCGGTGGCTTTGGCGACCGACGCGGCGGCGGCCCCAGCAAGCCCTACGGAAAACCCGGCGGCAAACCCGGCGGACACAAGCCCCACGGCCGTGACGATAAGCGAAAGAAGGGTCCCGGTGCCTTCCGAGGCGATGGTGGCCCTGCCCGTCCTCCTGGAGGTGGCAGCAAATGAGACCGCTCAAACAAAACGGCGTCTTCGACGACAAGGGCTTCCTCTGGACCAAGAACTCAGTTCCTGGCCAGAAGGTCTACGGCGAGCGCCTACGCGCCTACCGAGGCAGCGAATACCGCGACTGGAATCCCCACCGATCTAAGGTCGCCGCACTGCTTCGGCTCATGCCCGACGCGCCCTGGGTTGACCCAAGCAAGGATCTCCTGTACCTCGGCGCCAGCTCCGGGACCACCGTGAGCCACATGGCGGACGTGCTTCGCCCCGAATCCCATCTTTACGCCGTGGAATTTAGCCCCCGCAGTGTCCGAGATTTGCTCTGGAACGTGGAGAGCCGACAAAACGTCGTGCCCATCCTCGATGATGCTGGCAAGCCAGAACGATACGCGCCCTACATCGACCGCCCCGTGGGCGCCCTGGTGCAGGACGTGGCTCAGCGTCACCAAGTGGACATCTTCCTTCGCAACTTGCCCTTCCTTGCCAAGGACGGCGTTGGCTACTTGTTCATCAAAGCTCGCAGCATCGACGTGGCGAAGCCCGTGCGCACCATCTTTGAAGACGTGGAACGCACCCTCAAGGCCAGTGGCGTGAAGGTCGTTGGCAGCGTCGACATGGATCCGTTCCACAAGGAACACCGGGCCTTGGTGATTCGACCATGAGCCCAGCCGCGACTGGCCAACGCGTGGTCGTCACAGGCGGCGCCGGGTTCATCGGCAGTCACCTTGTCGATGCGTTGGTTGCTCGCGGTGATCACGTCACTGTCCTTGACGACTTGTCGGCTGGAAACCCGGCATTCCTCGAAGCTGTGCGCGATCGCGTGGACATCGTGGTGGCGGATGCTGGGTCTGCGAGTGTCCTCGACGATTTGTTCTCCAAGGCGGACACCGTCTGGCATTTGGCCGCAAATCCAGAAGTGCGCACTGGCGCAAGCGAACCCGAAGCCCACTTTGATCGCAATGTGCAGATGACCTGGGAAGTGATTGAAGCAGTGCGCCGAAACAACGTGCGCCGATTGCACTTCACTAGCACCAGCACCGTCTACGGCACCGCCTCGGTCATGCCAACCCCAGAATCCTACGGGCCCTTGCTGCCCATCAGTGTCTACGGGGGCTGCAAGTTAGCCTGTGAAGGGTTGATTTCGGCCCACGCGGCGACCTTTGGCTTTGATGCCATTCTGTATCGATTTGCCAACGTAGTCGGCTCCCGGTCCACCCACGGCGTCACTTACGACTTCGTGAACAAACTCCGCGCCGACCCGGCACGCCTCGAAATTCTTGGCGATGGCACCCAAAGTAAGAGCTACGTGCACGTGTCGGACACCGTCGCAGGCATGATTTGCGCCGATGAAGCCCATGCGGGTGGCGTCGAAGTCTACAACATCGGCTCCTTGGACAGCATTCCCGTGACCGGTGTTGCGGATGCGGTCAGTTCTACCATGGGCCTCAAGCCCGACTACACCTTCACTGGAGGCACGCGCGGCGGCGCCGGGTGGAAAGGCGACGTGAAGCACATGGGCCTCGACGTGGACAAAATCCGCGCCCTTGGCTGGGAGCCCAAAATGACCAGTGCCGAAGCAATCCTCGACACCGCCAGTTGGCTTGCCGCCCGTACCTGACCCTTGCAGAACGGGGCAACAAGGTTTAGGACCCCGTGCGGGGCTCGAAGGTTGTGGGTACGCGGACGCTCCCGGTCCTATTGCTGTTGGTTGCAGCCCTAACGGCTGCCGGCCAAACACCCACGCCTGAATTTATTCCAGAACCCCGGGCCGAATGCTTTGGGTGTCACTCAGGTGACGATGAGCCCTTGCGCGTCCTCTACGTGGTCGGTCCCGAATCCGTGGAGTCTTCCGAAGGCCCCTTCGAATTTCAAGTGAAAATCCAAAATAGTTGGCTCCACGACCAACGCTACCTTGGACCGGTTCTTGACATCAGTAACGCCCCGAGCCTGAAATTCTTCGATGGGCGAGAAGGCGTCTCCGAGCATGCAGACGGCGTCATTGACCTGA
>JBFJXT010000268.1:0-2685 GCA_041623015.1 Thermoplasmatota archaeon
CCTCTCGGGCATCAAGAAATACAACGACTACACCAACTACTGGCTCACCCTGAGCACGGGGGTATCCTTGCTCATCGTTGGGACTCTGGTGGGCTTGTTCACGCGCTCCTGGCGTGCAGTGGGTGCCACTTTGACGCCGATGATTCTCACGTTTACCTGGTGGCTTGGCGCCTTGCCGATTCCTGCCGTGGATATCGATTTGGCGTTCATTTTCATGATTCCCATCGCGTTCATCACAAGCCTTGGCAGTGACTATGCGGTGCATCTTACGTGGAACCTCGAAAAGCAACCGAGCGCCACTCGGGTCTTCCGCACCGTTGGAAAGGCCGTGGCGTACTCCGCGTTCACCACTGCCGTCAGTTTCTGGATCTTCACCCGCGGCGCCATTCGCGGAAGCTACGAGATGTTCGAAGCGGCGGTCATTGCCATTATCCTCATGGCGAGCCTGACGCTGCTGACGATTCCCATGTTCTACTACCGTCGCGATGGCACCAGCGTCCGGTCCGATGTGGCTTGGTCTGAGGCCAATGCAACCCTTGGCGGCAAAGAGGAAGAAGCGGAGAAAGGCTGGGTAGATCCCGTTCAGTGAGTGACAACTGGCGGCGGGGGCGGGCTCTCGTTGTCATCGCTCAAGTCATCACAGTCTGGGTCGGCGGGGTAGTCCGTGCGGCCATCGCCGTCGTTGTCGATGCCGTCTGCGCACTGGGGCAGTGGCAGCGGGGTGATGTGGATGTCTACCATGCCGGTGGTGGCGGCGCATGAGGCGCTTCCGTCCGTGTTGGGCTCTTGCATGATGAAGATGTACAGATTGCCGGCGGCCTTGAGGTTCTGAACGGAGCCAAAGGTTCCGTCGCTGCATGAACTGATGAACAGGGTGTCCGTGTGTTCTTCGCCGAGGTCTGGGCGGCAAACGTCGTTGTTGTTGCCGTCGATGCAGATTGCAAAGGAGGTACTCACATCGATGTCGTCGGTGACGGTGACGTTCACCACTTCGCCGATGTCGATGTTGACGGGGGCACAGTATCCGCCCGCTTGAGGTCCTGCCACTGTGACGGCTGCATCGATGGGGTCGATGGCTTCAATGGCGTCGAAGGGCACTTCGTCCGAGGGTCGGGCGTGTACGGTGCCGCAGACGATGCCGCCGCCCATGGGGCAGAACACCGTGCCGTTGGCTTCAAAGGTCATACATTCGCCGAGTTCTGTCGAGCCTCCGGCGGTGTAGCTGTAGCTGATGTCCGTGTCCGTAGACACTCCGCCCGATGCTAGTGAGGGCAGTATGAGCAGGGCTGCGAGCGCCATCACGAGGGGTGAGGTGTTGCGGACGGTTTGTTGTCGATTTTTGGATGGATTGGTGGTTTTGTTTGCCATGGGGCATCTCCTGGTATGGTTACCCAAGGGGTAAGGTTAGGGCAAACCCGACTCAAAATAAAAACATGCACCTAGAAGAATAAATACAGGCATATAATTGATGATTTATGGACCATTCGGCCCCAAGCCGCTTGGATAAATATGAATATTTTCCGCTTAAGTTCAATAACGCCCCAAAAAATGACCATTTCAGTACTCAAGTCCCCAATGGAAACCCTCAAGCCAATGCGAACACCACCAGACTCGTGGAACTCCCGGCCTTTATCTTGCGTAAGCTCTACCAGCGCGGAAGTTTGAGGCAAACGGACGAAGGGCAATTCAGTTTCCGAATCCAAAATCCCCTCGCCACGGCCACCGTCATGCGCCCGCCACGGTTCGTCATCAATGGCGTTCGGCACCGTCCCGAGGACGTTCGCTCGGAATTGGAGCTTCATCTTATCAGCGAAGATTTGCCTCTCGTGTTTTCCAAGGGAACAAGTTATGAACTTAGCTTCCAAGGTCACTTATTGAAAGGAGCAAACCGAATTCACATGACCGTACAAACCAAGGAATTCGGACAATTGGAACTTTTTGTTGAAGATAGAGAATCTGAAACCGCAGGGGGCTCCCATGTGGGCGAAGAAGAATAACCGAAATAATTTGGTTACAAGCAAGACTGCGGCAACACCTTTTATCAATGCTTCCCACTCATCCCCATACCAACTTATGCACGGAATCAAGGATGAAGCGCTAACCCGTCCTGTACGGGTTGGTGGGTTCCATGAAACAACTAATCATCCTGCTAGCAGCCTGCATACTGACCGCCCCCACAGCACTGGGCCACGGAATTGGGCCGGTGACATGCGAACCCGGTCTAGAATCGGGGTGGTGCTCAGTAGTCGTTCCGATTATCAATCCAACCGGAATCGGACCTCAAGGAACGGACGGGACCTGCCCCTCGGTGCACGTGTCTTTCAACGACCAAAACAGGCCTCCGTTCCACGTCACTCCCCGAATCGAATGTATCCTAGGAATGTAATCGGATTAACAGTCCTCCTGGCCCTCTTGCTGGCCGCCCCTCTTTCCTCTGGGTCATCCCTGTCATTTAGCGAGAGCATCCACGAAGGAGTCATTGAAGAATCCGGCATTCTTGTCGGTGCGCAATACTTGGACCTCGCCAGTGGCACCGCCACCTTGGAGTTTGGAAGTGCCCTGGTTGACTACTACTGGGTGAACGAGAGCATTGATGCTCTTGGTAGCACCTACAACCATGCCCCAAAATCCCTTGATTTCAACTACGGCAATGGGACTGCTCGCATGCACACCATTCAAGCAGAC
>JBFJXT010000269.1:0-2673 GCA_041623015.1 Thermoplasmatota archaeon
CGACTCGCGCCATCCGGTCCAGTCAAGAACCCCGCCAGGCATCGATGAAACGTGGCTCCCCCGGCATCCCCTGCCGATGAACAGAGGGAGCCATTGCTGCGGTCACGCCGGGAGGAGGGCGACGATTTCCACCGAAGCCCCTTGCGTGGCTGGGTCATTGCGACGCTTTCCATTCTCCTCTTTACCACCATCCTGCCCATCATTTGGCCGGCCACATGGCCCTTGGTTGCCCGCGTCGGGCCGCTGCTGAGTCTGTTCTTTTTGGTGGCTGCTGGCGCCCTGTGGCTAGGGCCAGCTCGCCGTGCATTCTTGGTCAGCGGTGCCATTGTGGCGTTTCTCTACGCGGCCACCGCTTGGGCGCCCCTGGCATTTGACATGGATGACTTTGCCATCATTACGCTGCTCAGCAGCTTCGGTGTCATCGCCATTGCAGGATTCAACCTTGTCTTCGTGCTTGAAGAAATGGTGTTCGATGTTCATCGAATGTTCGAATTTCGAAGCCGCGTCTGGCAAAGTGCGCCCCTGATTTTCGTCATTGGCCTCGCGGTGGCACAGCCTCTGATTTGGCCACCCAATGCTTTACCGGCACCCTACTTTTGGTACGCCAGCCTCATCGGGACCGCGGTGCTTGGCGGCTGGTGGTTGGTGCGCGCCTTCAATCCGATTCGCGACGGCCCCGTGCTTCGAGAATTACACTTGTTTGTGGTGGGCATCATTGTGCTTGGCGGCGCCCATGACTTCGTTGGGGCCCTTCGCGATCAAGCGGGACTGGTTCCGAGTCTGATTGCCTACCTCTTGCTGGTTGGCACCTGGATGTACGTGAGCTACACCACGCTGCAACGCACCCATTTCTTGCTTCGAAGCAACAACCCGGGGCCTTGGCTCTGCATCTTGCTCTCCGCGAGTTTTGCCTTGCTCAACCACGCCTTCATTCACTTTAGGCTCGAAGGCCAAACTGGCGTGGCGGTCATTGCCGACCAACGCATTGGCTACCTCATCATCGGCATGTGGGTCGGCATTGGCTTCTACGTGCTTCGAAGCATGTGGCGGGTCCTTCGGTATTTGCGAGACGACCGCCGCTTCAGCCCCGAAGGCCGATTGGCCGCCGGGCGCATGGCACGAGTCGTTGAGAGCCTCCTGGAAACCGAGCACAAACTAGAGGACGCCGCTGGCCGCGTGTACCGAGGCGTCGAGCGAGCCCTTCCGGGGCATCACGGCGCCGGGTGGGAGTTTGATGCCCACGAAGGTGGCTTACGAGTCATGGACGCCGATACGCCTAGTCCAAGCCAACGGCCGGATCAAGATTCTGAAGAATAGGAAGAAAGAGGAACGAAAACGAAGAAGGGATTCGTGGCTTGCTTATGCCGCTAGGCCGCGAATCGACTGGTTCGGGAAGTACGACACCGTGCGTCCCTGGCGAATCGCCTCAATGAGGTTGGCTTCCAAGAGGCGCTTGACGTGCCAGTGGACAACGCTTGCCTGGATGCCCAGTGCTTCACAGAGGTCCTTCTGGATGGCGCCGGGGTTGGTTTCGATGAACCCGTGCACTTCCTTGGAGCGGTCGTTGTGGAGCACCGCGTAGGCGTCCTTTTGGTCGCGTCCGTAGCGTCCACCGTTTTCGAAGAAGTGACGGCTGCGGCCAACGCGCTTGGAGACAACAAGGTGCTGCTGTTCCATGAGGCGCAAGTGGTGGCTGACGGCGGTGCGACTAAGGCCGGTGCCTTCGCAGAGGTCCTGCAAGGTGACGCCGGGCTTCATGACAATCATGCCGTAGATGCCTTCGCGCTTAGGGTGGTCAAGAACTGTGTCCTTTTCGAAGCGGGTGAACAAGGGACTTGCGTAGGGCAAGAACTTGCGGTTGGCGGCTTCAGCGGCGGCGGTTCCGGCGCCTGCAGCACCTCCTAGGGTTCCGCTGCTTCCGGCGAGCCAGAAGAACAGGCCAGCGGCGGCGATGGTGGAGGCGGCCAGGACCATTAACGGCTGGGTGGGAACTTCCCATTGGGCCGAGGCACTGGATTGAGTAGTGGGCCCATCTGCGGCTTCGGTGCCATCTTCTTGTCCTAGCAGCTCAAACGATTCTGGTAGGTCGGGTACCGGCGGTGCGTTTTGAGCGGCTTCATCCAGTGTGGATTGGAGGGTAACCAGGGTGCTTTCGAGGAAAATTCGCGCGTCTCGAGCAGACTTGTAGGCGTTCCGACGTTCATCTGAAACATCCGGATCAATCCCTTGGTCGCTGAGTTCCGAGTCCACGTCGCCGCGAATGACTTCGAAATCAGAGCGGAATTGATTGTAAGTCCCAACGATGGTCTCGTAGGATGGCTCTGGGGCTAATTCTTCGCTCCCGTCCGCCGCAATGATTGGGGCGGCAAGGACGAATCCCACCAGGGCCGTGGTCAGGAGAGCACGGTTCGACAACACAAACGAAGAGCCGACGCGGAGAATATGAACCGTGTGGTCAAGTCGTCTAAATGTCTTCATGGGAGCCGTCCAGTGACTTCATCGAGCAATCCGTCGGTGTCAACAGGAGTGCCAAGGTCCAGTTCAGGGGCTATTTCTTGAACCTCAGCAACGGGTTCCTTGCCAAACATCCGGCCTATGACGTCACCCACGGCGCTTGCGACGTCTGAAACGGCTTCAGCGGTGGCCTTTGCCCCTGTTTCAACGGCGTCGGCG
>JBFJXT010000270.1:0-2668 GCA_041623015.1 Thermoplasmatota archaeon
CCGCATCACTTTCCCTTTTCTCATACCTTCTTGCCGTTGGCTCAGAGAGTTTAGCAATGCGTTCTTCAAGCGACGTTTGGCGCACTCGATTGGTGCTGCGTGCGCCCAAAAATGACACCAAAGTGTCAAAAAAAGCCCCGGGGGGGATTTGAACCCCCGACCTGTTGATTACGAATCAACTGCTCTACCAACTAAGCCACCGAGGCAGGCATGGCGTCTCCTAGGGAGGCGCTAGGCGCGCGACTCAGGCACCTCATTTAAAGGCGACGACAGGGTCCAACCGAATATGGTGCATGCGCTGATCCTTGCCGCGGGCTTTGGAAGCCGCCTAGGACATGACGTTCCGAAAGCCCTCATTGAGGTCGCTGGCAAGCCAATTATTCAGCATCAATTGGATAACCTCGCTGCCCATGGCATCACCGATGTTTGGGTAGTGACTGGGTTCAAAGGTGAGCTCGTGCGCGCCGCGGCCGACCGGCCGGGCGTGCGTTTCGTGTACAATCCAATGTACATGGACACCAACACGGGCAAATCAACGCTCGTCGGCATCTCCGCGGTGCCAGATGGCGGGGTGTTGTGCCTCAATGGTGATGTGATGTTTGACGACGCCATTGTTCCGTTGGTCACAGACGACGCAGAAACCACGAGCCTAGCCGTTGATCCCCGGGTGTGCGGGGATGAGGAAATCAAGTTCCGCGTTCGTGAAGGCCGCTTGCAAGCACTCTCCAAGCAAGTGCACGGCGAAGGAGAAGCAGTTGGCATCAGCTTCATTGCAGGCAACGATCGAGCCCTGTATCGAACCGCCTTGGAATACATCGAAATGCAGGCGTACTTCGAGCGTGCCATTGAACACATGCTGCCGTTTACCAAGCAGCCCGTTCGCTGTGTCCCGATTGGAGAGCTTCGCGCCATGGAGATCGATTTTCCTGAAGATCTAGAGCAAGCCCGCGCTTTGTTCGAGTAACCATGTTTGCCCGCCGATCAGTCCTGGTCATTGCAAACAGTCTGCTGGGGGCCGCCCTCGGCTTCGTGAGCTTGTTTGCTATGGCCCGATTGATGGGCGCAGAACTCGTGGGAGCCCAAGCCTATGTGCTTGCCTCCGTGTACCTCGTGGGATTGGTCTGCAGACTCGGCTTCCCGGTCACGCACACCCGTCGCATTGCTCGCGGCGACAATATTGCGGGCTCCATGGGGACTTACCTCGCCTTGAAATTGGCGTTGACTGCCGGCTTCGTGCTGTTTGCAGTGGGTCTTGGTTGGCTCTGGTTTGCGTACCTGGGCCGGACGCCAGAAGATGTCACCGTGCAAGCCCTCTGGCTGGGTGTGGCGGTGGTGGTTGCAAAGAGCCTGAAGGATGTGGCCATCAACACCTTTGGCGGCTTGCAAAAAATCAGGTACCGAGAAATTTCGCTCTTTTCCAACACATTCATCTCCGTTGCACTGACGGTGCTAGTGGCCATCGCCTACGCGCAGAGCCATGGTCGCTGGAGCCCGTTCCCGATGGTGAGTGAGTGGGCGGCTGGACTGCTTAGCGTCACGGGGCCCGTCGGGTTTGACCAAGGGCTTCTCTGGCTCATGATGGCCTTCCTCACCGGTGAAGTGGTGGCGCTCGCTGTCAGCATGGGTCTGTTGTGGCGAACCCACGTGCCGATTGGTGCTCCGCAATCCTCCATTGCTCGAGACTACTTGCGCGCAACCATTCCCATCATGGTGGTGAGCACCGCGGCGGTCTTAATGCGGCGCATGGATCAAGTGATGATTGGTTTCTGGAGCGACAATGCCGCCGTCGGTCACTACGCGGGCGCGACCAAACTCAGCGAATTCGTGCTCATCTTGGCAAATGGTGTGCGCGTGTCGCTGCTGCCCATCATCAGTCGGCTCCACAAGGAAGGCCGCATCGACGCCGTGGCGCAGACGGTCTTGCAAGCAGAGCGTTGGATCAGCATCCTCGTCTGGCCCGTGCTTTTGGTGGGCTGGACTGCGACGAAGCCAACCATTCACATTGTCCTCAGTGACGCCTTCTTGGCGGGTGCGCCCATGATGATTTTGTTGCTTGGCAACAGCTTGCTCATTTCCATGACTGTGCCCCTTCGCACCAAGGCGTTTGGATTTGGCGAGCAAAAGTTTGCAGGCCGCGTAGCGCTCTGGGCCCTCGGCGTTAACTTGGTGCTTAATCTCCTGCTGATTCCCAAATCTCTGATGGGGGTCCCCTTGGCAGGCCTTGGCGGGGTCGGTGCCAGTATCGCAACGCTTGCCGCCGGCGTCGTCTTGTTTGCCGCTTACCGAGGCAAAGCCCACGAATGGACTGAGCACCCTTACTTTAGCCGGCGCCTGCAACGCCATCTACTGGCAGCTGCCCTGACCCTCGGTTCGTTGTTGCTGCTTGGTCAAGTGCTTCCGGACATTTTGCGCATCTGGGACCTCCTGTTGTATGGCGCGCTCACAGTGCTGATTTTCGGCGGCTTCCTTGCCATCCTTGGTGAGCTTCGCCGAGGGGACTGGGACGATATCAAGAGCATGCTCTCGGGCAGAAGCCCAAAGAAGGCCATGGAAGTGGACCCCTCGTGAAGGCGCAATCGGCCTCGGACAAAGATGCAACGCCAACAGAAGGCGTCAGCGTCATCGTAACCGTGCGCAACGAAGCGCTCCACATTCCCCATTTGCTCGA
>JBFJXT010000271.1:0-2651 GCA_041623015.1 Thermoplasmatota archaeon
CCGAACATGTGCGGCCTCCACGGTCCCGAACGGAGGGGGAATGGGGCTTGGGGCCCGGGCTCTTTGGGGACAAAAACACGGACAAATTGGTTGAATGATTAGAGAAAAATAGCCAAATTTTGCCCGGGGATGAGGGGGGAATCGTCCCTCAAACCCTACGACGCGGGGGGATAATTTCCAGGTCAAATAGACCCGGAGTCAAAAATTCAAATGAAAAATCAAAGAGGAAGGCGACCCAGAATGGCGTCCTAGTGGTTGGATCCGGCCACGCGGCACACGGTCTCGGCCCATGTGTCAAAGTAGCTGAGGATGATGAGGCGCTCCCCGCGTCGAAGCAATTCGGACACGGCGGCGGGACTCAAGTTTACGCGATCTGCTAGGTCTCGCAAATTCATGCGGCGGGGCACTTCGTAGTATCCAAGCGCCACGGCCAGCGCCAGGACCTCCTTTTGTCTTGGAGTGAGGGCGGCCGCAGATTGCCCTGACATGGATTCGCGAACCCGGACGGTGGGGGATTCCTGCACATCTGTCATGGCAGATTGCAGGCGACTCCCCGCACAATCCGTGAAGAATGACGCGGTGCCTTCCGGGGTCATTTCAACGCAGTGGACTGCTACGGTGGCCAGAAATCGTTGCCATGGGAGTGGCAATTTGTCAAAGTGAACGGTGAGTGACTTGGGGCCGAGGCCGGGCTCAATGTCCACTTTGCGGGGTCGGTAAGGTTCGAGCCAGCGAGCTACATCCACGGGCCGCCCGGGGGGCGTGAGGATGATGAGTCGCCAACCCGAAGTGGATTGTTCGAATCGAATATGAACGGGGCATGGAGGGGCGGCGAACCCGGCGGCGGTGCAGTTCATATCCACGCGTTTGGCCACTGCAGTTTCATGTTCGTGGCAAGGCGTTTGATTGGGACGATTGAGTCGTTGATGTGCCAGTTCTTCCATTAAGTGCGTGAACGCACGATCCATTGATGGTCCTCCTAGAATCGTTGCGCCGCGCATCAACACTTTGCATCCATTCTAGACGCGATGGGTCAACCGGCAGCACCCGGCGGCAGTGACCATTGGGCGCCTCTCCACTTGTGGCCCGGGTGCAGGGGGGAATTGGGAGAAGGCCAGATGGCTCAGGGGCCAGGCGCCCCATCGGGCCAGATTGGCACTAGCGCAGAAGAATCCCGGAGTACATTCACTCGCCCCTCCCTTGCATTGATGATGACAAGATCACTCGTGGGATTCGAACCCCATGTCCAAGATGCCCCTCACCCAGATTGCAGGCGTAGGTGCCACCAAAGCCGAGAAACTTGCCGCAGCCGGCCTTGGCAGCGTGACCATCATTGCCGACACCACCAAAGAGGACCTCATTGCCAAAACTGGATTCCCCGCCGCCACCGCGGCCAGTATCATTGAAGGCGCCAAAGTCATCCTCGAAGCCACCGGAGGCTTCGCCGTGGAAGACCTTCCCACCATGAACAGCCAGAAGGCCGAAAAGCTTCGCGCCGGCGGCTTCGAAACCGTTGAGGGAATCGCCAAAGCAAGCCCCGAGGACATCAAGGAATTTGCAGGCCTCAGCCGCGCCGTCGCCCGAAAAACCATTGACGACGCCCGCGCCGCCCTCGGCCTCGAAGCGATGCCCGAGCACCCCGTTGACAACCAAGTCCCCGAAGCCGCTCAAGAAGAAGTGGTCACCATGACCGTCGACGACCTCCCAGGCGTCGGCCCCGCCACCGCTGACAAGCTCAAGGAAGCAGGCTTTGAAGACCTCATGAGCATCGCCGTCACCAGCCCCAAGGAGCTGGCCGAAAAGTGTGACGTAGGTGAGGGTGTTTCCCAGAAAATCATTAACGCCGCTCGCAAGCTCGCCGACATTGGTGGCTTCGAGACTGGCATCTCCGTGCTCGAACGCCGCAGCACTGTCAACAAGATCCACACGGGTTCCAAGGCATTCGACGAACTGATGGGCGGCGGCGTCGAAACCCAGTGCATCACCGAGTTCTTTGGAGAATTCGGATCCTGCAAGACTCAATTTGCCCACCAACTCTGCGTGAACGTTCAGCGCAGCGAAGAAGACGGCGGCCTCAACGGACACGCCTTGTTCATCGACACCGAGAACACGTTCCGCCCCGAGCGCATCATCCAAATGGCTGAGGCAAACGGCATGGATCCAAAGGAAGCCCTTGGCCGCATCCACGTGGCCCGCGCCTTCAACAGCAACCACCAGATGCTCTTGGCCGAACGCGCTCAAGAAATCTGCAAACAATACCCCATCCGCGTCATCGTTGTGGACAGCCTCACCGCTCACTTCCGTGCCGAATTCGTCGGCCGTGGCATGCTCGCAGATCGCCAGCAGAAGCTCAACCGCCACATGCACGACTTGCAGAAATTGTCCGGCCTCAACAACGCCGCCGTCATCGTCACCAATCAAGTGGCATCGAAGCCTGACGCCTTCTTCGGCGACCCCACACACGCCATTGGCGGACACATTGTTGGGCACACCAGCACCTTCCGCATTTACCTGCGAAAGAGCAAGGGTGGCAAGCGAATCTGCCGCCTCATCGACTCGCCCCACTTGCCCGAGGGTGAAGCAGTCGCCATGGTGTGCGAAGCTGGAATCCGCGATTAATCTGGCAGGATTCGCCCCGCCGATTGGGTTGC
>JBFJXT010000272.1:0-2644 GCA_041623015.1 Thermoplasmatota archaeon
ACCACCATCAAGGTCAACGAGGAAGCAGCCGCACAAGCCGCCGCCGCCCCCAGCATCAGCTACGAGGACATCGGCGGTCTTCGCGACGAACTTCAAAACGTCCGCGAAATGATTGAACTGCCCCTCAAACACCCCGAACTGTTTGACCGCCTCGGCATCGACCCCCCGAAGGGTGTCCTGCTGCACGGCCCGCCTGGCACGGGTAAAACCATGATTGCCAAGGCCGTGGCCAACGAGGCCGGTGCCCAGTTCTACACCATCAACGGCCCCGAAATCATGAGCAAGTTCTACGGTCAATCCGAAGAGAACCTGCGAAAGACTTTCGAGGAAGCCGAAAAGTCCGCGCCCAGCATCGTCTTCATTGACGAAATGGACGCAATCGCCCCCAAGCGCGACGAAGTGCAGGGCGAAGTAGAGCGCCGCGTCGTGAGCCAAATGCTCACCCTCATGGACGGCCTCAAGGGTCGCGGAAAGATCATCGTCATCGGCGCCACCAACCGGCCCGACAGTGTGGATGAAGCCCTGCGCCGCCCCGGCCGCTTTGACCGCGAAATCGAAATTGGCGTTCCCGACAAGGAAGGCCGTCTCGAAATCTTGCTCATTCAAACCCGAAACATGCCCAAGGACGAGGACGTAAGCCTCGATGAACTGGCCGGCATGACCTACGGGTTCGTGGGTGCTGATCTCATGGCCCTTGCACGCGAGGCCGCCATGAAGGCACTGCGCCGCTACCTACCGGAAATCGACTTGGACGAGCCCGTCCCGACAGAAATCCTGGAGCGCATGTGCGTGACCATGGACGACTTCAAGGAAGCCTTGAAGATCGTTGACCCCAGCGCCCTGCGCGAATTCTTGGTGGAAGTCCCCACGACCACCTGGGAATCCGTGGGCGGCCTGGAAGAGGTCAAGCAGCAACTCAAGGAAGCTGTGGAATGGCCCTTGGACGACCCCGAGTCTTTCGAGCGCATGGGCATTCGGCCCCCCCGCGGCATTCTCCTGTACGGTCCGCCCGGCACCGGCAAAACCTTGCTCGCCAAGGCGGTCGCTAACGAATCCGGCGCCAACTTCCTCTCGGTCAAGGGACCAGAAGTCCTGTCCAAGTGGGTCGGCGAATCGGAGAAAGCTGTGCGCGAGATCTTCAAGAAGGCCAAGCAAAGCAGCCCCAGCATCATCTTCCTCGATGAAGTGGACGCCATCGCACCTCGCCGTGGCGCCTACGAAGGCAGCCACGTGACCGAGAGTGTCGTCAACCAATTGCTCACCAGCATGGATGGCATGGAATCCATGGAAGGTGTGGTCGTCATCGGCGCCACCAACCGACCGGACATCCTCGACAACGGCTTGCTTCGTGCAGGTCGCTTTGATCGACTCATCAAGGTCACCGCCCCCGACGAACCTGCTCGCATGGCGATTCTGAACGTCCACGCCGAAAAGATGCCCCTGGCCAAGGATGTTGATCTAGCTGAGATCGGCAAACTGACCAAGGGCTACGTGGGCGCGGACCTAGAAGCACTGTGCCGAGAAGCGGCCATTGTTGCTCTGCGTGAGGACCGCAAGGCACGCCAGGTTTCCAAGAATCACTTCGAGGAAGCCCTCCGCAGCGTGCGCAGCAGTGTCACGGAAGAGGTGGTCAAGTACTACGATCGCCTTGCCGAACAACTGGGCCAAACCGCCGTCAAGAAGGTCGCCTCTGGCGGCGCCGGCGGCATGGAATTCTTGTAGACTACCAAGAAATCCAGGCATCGTCAACGGCCAAGTGGGTGCCCAGGTGCCCCTTGGTTGTTGTTTTCCCCCTCCCTCTTTAGCGGCAGCTCCCGCGAGATTCCCTCGATTCTAAGTCTCCAAGTGGGGAATAATCTGGGGACAATTGGGTTTAATCAAGGACCAATAAGGGCGCTTAGTCGAAAGACTCGCTCAAGCGTTTGATTTCGGTCGTTGCTCGAGTGACCACACCAACCCCTCCTCCCATTCCGTGAGGGAGGAGGGCCTCAGTGTGCCCTTAGGCAAGCAATGCGTCCGTAGTGATGGCAAATTGATTGCGCAACCCTTCGCTCTCTTTGGTGAGCACATTGTAGACAGTAGCGACGCGTCCATCCGGCATACGTTGCAGGGCAAAGTAATCCAGGAACTCTCGACCCCCCGAGCAAGTGGTTCCATCGATGCAAATGGGAGTTTCCTTGACAACGACGTGGTTGGTGAGGCTCTCGTGGTTCCAGGTCCCGTTTTCGATGTCACTGGTCCAAGCCAGATTGACCGTCCAGTTCACGGAGTCACTGGGGTGTCCGGGAGCATCGCTTTCGTAGTAAGCAACGGCGACCTTCCCATCGGCGCCGGCTGCAATGGCTGGAAACACCTTGCTGTTGTTGCTTGCGTCAACGCGGATTTTGTCGCCCCATGATTGTCCATCGTCTTGGCTCATGGCGACGAAAATCTCCACGGTCTTGTTGATGTATTCTCCCCAAGTGAGGTAGATGTTGCCGCCGTCATCCGCTGCCCCCATGACGAGGCCGAGGCCCAGCCCGACTCCATCAAACGCTGGGCCAAAGCCTTCCTCCCAAGTCAATCCATCACGGGTGACGGAGTACGCAGGGTGTTCTTCATAGAGACTGATTCCCGTGGAAATTTCAGCGGCTACCGAAACAAC
>JBFJXT010000273.1:0-2637 GCA_041623015.1 Thermoplasmatota archaeon
AGGCGCGCGACATTGGGGTGTTGCCCCGTATTCATTACAAGTGTCACGTGGCGATGCTTCGGCCGGAGCCGCGCACGGATGAGCATGGGCCTGAGGGTCCGTGGGATCCGTCGGACATTCCAACTCGGCTTCCTGCTGTTGTTGCGGGGCCTTTTGCTAAGGGTCGTGCCCGTGATGCTGCGACGGAGCGAGCCGCTGGACAGGAGGGTGTTGTTGCGATTCACGATGGCACTCCGGTTCGTGGCGCTCGTGAGACACTCGGGTTGCGTGCGCTTCCTGAGAAGTACGAAGATGCGCCTTCGTGTTGGTTCCTGGCGGAGCCGGCTGCTGATCAGCGCGCCATTCTTCGCTTAGCCACGACGGCTTGGAAGACGCTTCAGGCACCGGGTGCCGTGGAGGACGTGGTGGTGCTCCCCGTCGCCGCGGACCTTTGCAATACGCCACCTTGGGAAGAGAAGTGGCGCTTGGCTGCGGTACAACTGGACCGTGTGATTGCTGGGTTGCTTCTTGCTGAATCGCCTGGCGATGCCATGGCCGTTGAGGACCTTGAGGCGGTTGTGGGTGTTGCCCTAGCCCTTCGTGGGATTCCGGCTGAGGACTTGCATGACTTGACGCCCGTAATGGCCCGCGCTGCTGCGGTGGCGCATGAAGGCTTGAGCGTCGAGCCCCAAGAAGTGCAAGATGCTGCCCGCGCCCACAGTGGCATAGCGGGTGCCCTGCTCGTTGCGGCCGAAAGCGGCCCCTTCCATTTACTGCGTCTGGCAACGCCTCGGTTTACGCCGGGTGTTCCTGACGTGCCTCACCCTGGCTTGTACGATGCGCGGCGTCACATGTGGCGCGGCAAGGCGTTCTTGGCGTTGGCTCGAGCCGCCGACAAGGGGGACTTGATCACGGCCTGGGGTAATCACCCTGAGCTGCGATTTGTGTTCCCCAGTAGCGCACTGCTTGAGTCGGCTACCACGTACTGCAAGGCGCACAAGTTCAAGTCGCCCATGGATTCCTTGTCCCTTCGTCGGGTCCCTGACCAAACGGAGATTGCCAAGGGAGACGTGGAGGCAGCATCCGCTGCCCTCAAGGAATGGAGCGATGCCCTTGGCATGGCGGAGGAGTATGAACGCCAATACTTGGCCGACATGCACCACCGTCAACCCGAGCGAGAACGCCGCCGGGAGGGCTTGGCGCTCACCGACTTGCGCGTGGTCAACAAGGACCGCGACACGGTGGTGCTGGAAACCCGGCGCGCTCGATTCCCGCCCACCAACATCAGTCCAGGCTGCGAAGTCTCCTTTGTTGCCTCTGGCGACCGCCGAGAAATGGGTCGTGGATTGGTATCCCGCCTCAGCACTCGGCGCATTATCGTGGAGTGTCCTGCGGGTACGCCCCATCATCTTTCTGACCGCGTGACGGTCAATCTCACGTTCGACGCCAAGGTCTTCGAGGCGTACCACACGGCAATCCTGGGCGCCCGGCGCTCCTTATCGGCATCGACGCCCCGCGATGAGGGACCGGATGGCTTGATTCGTGCGGCGCTCCTTGGCGAAACCCCTCCTCCGGCCTCGCTCAAGCAAGAGTCTGCTGCTCCCAACTTGACTGATAGCCAGCGCCAATCCATCGAAGAGGTGCTTTCGGGTGGCCGTGTTCGTTTGATTCACGGTCCGCCTGGAACGGGCAAGACCCACACGTTGGTTCACTTGGCCATGGCGCTCACCCGAGCCGGCCACAGCGTTCTGGTCACTGCGGACAGCAATGCCGCCGTGGACAACATGGTGGTTGGGCTTCGACGTGGCGGCGCTCCTGTGGTTCGCGTGGGGCACTCGCCTAATTTGCGTGATCCTGCCGCAGAACCGGCCCGCATTGACCCGATGGATGCGCCGGCGTTTGTTCGCTGGGCAGCCGAGCAGGGTATTGTGGTGGCGACCACCAATTACGGTGCGTTCCGCTACATTGACCCTAAGGGCGGCATGACGCCGTTCGTTTTTGATTACGTCATTCACGACGAAGCTGGCCAGAGCACGGCGCCCAGTTCTCTTGCGGCAACCCTGCGAGGCAAGCGCCTTGTGCTGGCGGGCGACCCCAAGCAATTGCCGCCAACGGTGGTGGCCATTGACGCCAAGGATGCTGGCTTAGATCGGACGCTATTCGAGCGCATCGAGGAATTGACCGGACGCGACCGCACCACGTTGCTTCGCACCCAGTTTAGGATGCGCAAGCCGATTGTGGCGTTCTCCAACAAGCGCTACTACGAGGGCCAAATCGAAACGGCAGAGTCTGCGGCCAACCAGGAAGGCATCGAAGAGTTGCCCGCAGCTGCGTTCCAGCACGTGACGGGCCGCGAAAACCCCCGTCAGCGAAACGGTTCCATTTCCAATGATTACGAAGCGGACTGCATGCGCCACTTGGTGCAAAAGTACCGCAACGAAATCCGCGACCGCGGCTGGACCATGGCGGTGCTCACCCCCTACCAAGCCCAGCGCGAGAAGCTTCGACAATTCCTTCCTGACGTGGAAATCAGCACCGTGGATGGTGCCCAGGGTCGCGAGTGGGACGTGGTGTTCTACAGTTCCGTGCGCAGCAACCCCCGGCATCGGCTTGGTTTCCTTGCCGACGAACGGCGCTTGAATGTGGCCGTCACTCGGG
>JBFJXT010000274.1:0-2628 GCA_041623015.1 Thermoplasmatota archaeon
CGGAAGTGGTCCGCCGAAGCCGAGGGGGCGACCGAGATCGCTAGGAGCATGATCGTTGCTGACAACGTAAGGATACGAAGCATACTGGCAGTAAATGCCGGAGGCCTTTGAATATAATTCGGGACGAATGAAAAATTTTCTTGGTGGAGTTGAATTTTGACAAGATGGTTGAAAACACTAGCTCGCCAACAATCAAACGCCGCCCCAAGGCGTCGGTGGAAAAATTCTGAGAGGCATTCGGAATTGGGATCAAGAATGGATTTTCCAGGGAATGCACTATGTGAATCGCGGCCAGCACGCGGCTGTAATTTATGCCAAATCTGGTGTTTCCGAGACCCCACCCCGTAAATACCACCTCCCGCTCGCGCGACGCAGGGGCAAACTATGGTCCGCGCCGAGGTCATTATCCACTTGAAACCGGGCATCAGCGACCCGGAAGGAAGCAACACCACCAAGGCGTTGCATTTGCTCGGCTTTGATGCCGTACAATCCGTCCACACCACCAAGATCTGGGAAATCGAACTCGGCGACCTCGCCGAGGCCGAAGCCCGAGAACAGGTGGACAAAATGTGCCGCCGGCTCTTGACGAACCCGGTCATCCACGACTATTCCGTGGAGATTCGGAGTTAGCATGACCCACCCGGCCAACAAGAAGCGTACTCACAACGCCGCCGCTCGCGACGCAGCTCGAAGCAACGGCGACGTGGCAGTTCGCGGAACGACGCCAACGCGCAACAGCCGCTATGGCGCCAAATTGCGTGCCCTCAAGGAGGATCACGAATGAGCCAACAAGTGGCATCTTGGGAATCCAAGGTCGAGAAGTTGGACGTGGGCTTCCCCCTGCGTCGCTTCCGACTGCAAGACATGAGCGACGATGAGCTTTTGGCGTGCAGCCAAGCAATGAGCATCGGCCTCAGCTTGGACGAAATGCAATCTGCCCGAGACCATTTCTTGGCTCGCGACGGCGAAGACAACCCTACGGATGTGGAGTTGGAAGCGCTTGGCCAAGCTTGGTCTGAGCACTGCTGTTACAAGTCCAGCAAACCGGTCCTCAAGGCCAACGTGTACGGCATCGCCGAGCACAAGATTGCTGCCCGCGAAGATGCGGGTATCGTTGAGTTTGACGAGGAGCACTACTACGCAGTGGGCCTAGAATCTCACAATCACCCCAGCGCCATCGAACCCTATGGTGGCGCCGCAACGGGCGTTGGCGGCATTCTTCGCGACGTGGTCTGCATGGGGGCACAGCCTGTGGCCCTCGTGGACCCGCTCTTCTTTGGCCCCTTGGACATGGCCCATGATGATTTGCCTCCGGGTGTCAAGCACCCCCGCTTCATTTTGGGCGGCGTGGTCAGCGGCATCCGTGACTACGGCAACCGCGTCGGCATCCCCACCCTAGCGGGCGGCATCACTTTCCATCCCGGTTACACCGGCAATTGCCTCGTGAACGTTGGCTGTGTCGGTGTGGTTCGCAAGGACGAATTGGTACACTCCAAGGCTGGCGGCGTGGGCGACGTGTTCGTTTACATTGGCAACGCCACCGGCCGCGATGGCATTCATGGCGTGGCCTTCGCTTCCGAAGAACTCAGTGAGGACTCGGAAGACAGCAGCCGATCCGCTGTGCAAGTTGGCGACGCCATTCTCAAAGAACCCCTTACCCATGTGACTCTGGAAGTGATCCGCGAGGGACTCACCACCGGTTGCAAGGACTTTGGCGGCGGCGGCCTTTCCTGTGTCGCTGGCGAGCTGGCGTACGATGCTGGCTTCGGTTGCCACATTGAACTCGAAAAGATTCCCACCAAGGTCCCCGGCATGGCGCCGTGGGAAATCTGGGTGAGCGAATCCCAGGAGCGCATGATGGTCACGGCCAAGGCCGAGGACGTACCGCGCATTCTGCAAATTGCCGCCAAGTGGGACGTTCCAGCCATGGCCGTTGGAAAGGTCATCCCCGAGAAGGTCAACCATGTGACCTTCAATGATGAAACCGTCCTCCGGCTCGATTTGGACTTCAGCACCGGTGGCCCCGTCTACGACCGCCCTAGTGTGGAGCGCACGGTCGTTCGAGACCCAACCCCGGAATTCCCCGAGCCCACAAATCCCGAGGAAACCCTCCGCGCCTTGCTTCGCCACCCTGCAGTGATGAGCAAGGAATGGGTCATTCGCCAATACGACCACGAGGTACGCGCCAACACCGTCCTCAAGCCCCTACAAGGAGCGCTTGGGAAGGAAGGCCCCGGAGACGCCTCGGTCTTGAAACCGGTGCACACCAGCGACAAGGGCCTCGCCTTGTGCTCGGACGTCAATCCGTTCTACACCGACCAAGACCCGTACTGGGGAAGCGCTTCGGCCATTGACGAAACCATTCGAAACCTCGCCGCCGTGGGCGCCCGCGTCAGCAGCGTCTGTGACAACCTCAACTTCGGCAACCCCCAGAAACCGGAGCGCATGTGGGAACTCTACGAGAGCACCCGCGGCCTTGGCGACATGGCCCGCAGCTTGGATATTCCCTTCAGCAGCGGCAATGTGAGTCTCTACAACGAGACGCCCACCCGACCCATTCCGCCCACACCCACCATCATGGGTGTTGGAATTCTCAGCCACTACAAGCACGCGACTACCTTGGATCTC
>JBFJXT010000275.1:0-2628 GCA_041623015.1 Thermoplasmatota archaeon
CCTTCTACAGTGACGGTTCCGCCACTGATGGCGGCAGCGGCGAAGGGGAAAGCGGCACCGGACCAATCGCCCTCGACCGTGAATTCTGCGTCCGTGACCGTTTGATTACCTGGAATGTGATATGTGTCGCCCTCCACGCGCAAGTCAATGCCGAAGGCGGCCGCCGTTTGGGTGGTGATGTCAAGGTAAGGGCGGCTGCTCACGGGGGGATCCATATGGAGGGTGGAGTCCTTGGGCAAGAAGGGCAGGGACAGTAGCAATGCACTGGCGTATTGACTGCTCACCTTGGCGGGCAAATGGTAGGTGCCGGGCAAAATGGGGCCTTGAATCTGAATGGGCAAAGTGTCTGCGCCTGTGACGCGAGCACCGCCGGATTTCAGTGCGTCCAAGAGAGGCGCATTGGGGCGCTTACGAAGGCTGGCGTCGCCATCGAACCGCGTTGGTTTCGGAAGTCGTGCCGCGAGGCCAAGCAGAAGCCGGAGGCTGGTGCCGCTGTTTTTGCAGTCGATGGCGGTGCCTTTCCAATCGGCTGGTCCAAAGTGGACTCGGGCCCCTTCGACTGTGGCCTTTGCCCCAAGCCGAGTGAGACACGCCAGGGTTGCATCGGTGTCTGCTGCACGAAGTGGGTTGATGACGGTGGCTTTGCCTTGGGTGTGGGCTGCCAGAAGGTATGCGCGATGGGTGACGCTTTTGCTGCTGGGGGCGCGAACGGTTCCGTTGGCTACGCCCGGTTGTGCGGTGAATGGTGCCAGGTGACTGGCCTGGCTCATGACACCGCCTCTTGCACCCGCGTCCAGACCCAGGTGCCGCCCTCAATTTCGGGCAATTTGGTTTTGCTCAAAAACAGCGCCGCAACCGCCGGTCCAGTGCCACTGAGACCTGCACCCAAGGCGCCATGTTCTAGGGCGACGCGGGCCGGTTCATGACTCACGGGCAATCCGTGGTCCATGTAGAATTGGGTGAACGCTTCGCCGTTGCGCGTCATGGCGCCGGGAATGTCTCCATCGATGAGCATCCGTTCTGCTTCTTCGATTTCGGTTCGAAGCACTGTAGCGTCCAGGTCTTTGATGCTTGATTTTTCAATGCGTGCAACCGGAACCCAAATGGCAACGTGCCAGGGTTTCACCTCAAAGGACTGCAGCACCAACATGGCGGCATTGTCTGTCCGGTGGCATCCTCCTCGCACGGTGGCCACTTGATCATCAAATGCGCCCGTAAGGGTCACACCTGCGTCGCGGGAAGCTTGAACGGAGAGCACTTCCAGTTCGATGCTGCTGAGCTCCACGTCGGCGTCGGCGGCGGCAGCACGAAGCAAAGCGGCGGCAGCGCCACTGCTGGTTTTGAGACCGCGACCGGATGGCCAAAGAGTCTCGGTGGTGGCCACGGCGCCAGGACGATCCGTTCGCTCTTGCATCCGTCGAAAGCAAGCCTGAGCCAAGGTGTCATCAACGGGCGCTTCCCAGGATAATCCGGGATCGGCACTCCACATCCAATCGGCGCGAACGCCGTCCACGATGGCCAAGCTACAGCCTCGGCCGGTTGCGGTGGCGTTGAGAATGGTGACGGCGCCAAAGGCGGTGCCTTCACTCATTCAGGGTGGCCTCCATGGCCCCACGGTCCGGGACTTCTCCAGTCCAGAATTGGTATGCGTCTACGGCTTGTTCAACCAAGAATGTGCGGCCGTCGATGACGGTGGCGCCAGCTTGCTCCGCGTTGGATTGGAACTCTGTTTTTCCATGGGCGTAGACCAATTCTACCGCTAGTTTGGCGCCGGAAAATACTTGCTCGGGTACCGGGGATTCGTCCTCTGCATCCATTCCGATGGTAGTGGCTTGGACCCATGCATCCGCGCGCAGTTCCATGCGCTTTTCCCATGAAACCAGCCGGGCATCGAGCACGTTTGCGTTTGGCTTACGCGCGCAGACAGTCACCGTCATGCCGGCTTGTTGTGCGCCATAAATGGCTGCACGAGCGGCTCCACCGGACCCCAAAACGACCACGTGATCGCCGGGATTCAGGTGCGTGGTGAGGATGCGTTGCATGGCGCTTGCGTCCGTGTTGGTGGATTCCGCGCGACTGTTTCGGAACCGAATGCAGTTGGCGGCGCCAATGACCTTGACTGCATCATCGCCTTGGGTGACCATGGCGGCGTGCACCTTCAGGGGCGTGGTGACGGACGCGCCTTTGATGCCAATGCGATCAGCTAGGGTTTGCACGAGGCGCATGGCAGGCAGACTGTCAGGAACCGCTAGGGCACCAAATCGTTCGTCGCGATCGGCCGCCCTGAACGCTGCATTGTGAATGCGTGGGCTGAGGCTGTGTTTGACGGGGTCGCCGAGTACCGCAAGCCACGGGCTGTTGTTGGGGCGCCTTCCAAGGTCATCCTGGGAGAGGCCCCAGTGCTCGAAGGTGGCTTGAATGTCCGCAATGGCTGGTTGGCCACTCACGGCCGGGGGTGCATCGGGAGCGTGGCCGTAGGCGGCGTGGTTGCCAACGATGCTCAACAGGGCGCGAACGGACGCATCGGCGCTGCCAAAAGGTGACAGGCACGGCTTTCCGTTTCGAGCTAAATGAAGTTGGGTAAGCTCTAGGGCGCGAAGCACGTCAGGCAGCGCACCGGCGGGGTAC
>JBFJXT010000276.1:0-2616 GCA_041623015.1 Thermoplasmatota archaeon
AAGCACGCCAAACCAGCTGACGATGTTGTAGGTGCGCCGTTGCCAGCGCAGAAGCTTGAACATCCCTTCTCGAAGCACTCGGTCCACCGCCAAGGCTTGCACGCGCCAGAGGACCCAAGTGGCGAAAAGAGGAAGGGCTGCGGCGAGAAGCCACGTGGCTTCAAACGCCATGCGACTCATCATCCGAGGTAAGCTCGTCAAAGGGCCGGGCGGCCTCTCTTGCGTCCTCTGGATCATCGACTACTTCGAGGTGGACAGGGACGCCAGTGCCGTCATAGGCACGCCAAGACGAGTCGTCGTAGGGCTGGCCCGCGATGAGGTGAATGGTGCCGTTTTCGTCAAAGAATTCCAAATCCGCATCGCTTGGATAGGGGTGAGGATCTGGATGGCTGTGGGCGGTGCCGCGAATCGACTTGTCCACGGGTTGCATCCAGGTGTTGATGATTGCGTGCTCATCTCCTTGCACGGTGGGCAGGAGAATCAATTCGGTGACCGTGTCGCCTTCAACGCGCAGCATGGCGGCATATTCGAGGGGGAAACTGGTGCGTCCGCCCTCAAGGAATGCGTCGAGGCAGCCCCGTCGGATGTTGCGCACGGTGGGGTGTTCGTATTTGTCCTGGCTCCAGGCTTCCCAGTGGGCCCAGTATTCTTCTTCGCTGCAATGTTGCCACCAGTGTTCCTCTTCATCCTCGGTCCATTGGTCGCGCGGCAAAGTGGCGTACTGTTCGCGAATGGTGCGCCACTTGCCTTTGGGCTTCCGTCGAAACATGACTACCGAGTGAGTTTGGTGCGCACGCGTTCGTAGAATCCGCTGCCGAGGCGCACGAACCGCGCCATGTGGCCACTGGGGGCGACCCGGACGATGCTGCCGGTGTCCACATCGTGGCCTTCTTGGCCGTCGATGACCACGCGGGCTTGTTGGATGCCTTGGGCGGAATCTCGGGGCAATAAGTGGAGTTCAATGGAGGCGGTGCCGGGCACCACCCAGGGGCGGCTGGCTAGCTTGAAAGGCGCAATGGGGGCCAGGATCGTGCCTTGGACCTTGGGGTGGACGAGGGGGGCGCCGACGCTCATGGCGTAGCCGGTGCTGCCGGTGGGGGTGCTGACGATGAAGCCGTCGCCTCGAAACATGTCGAGCACTTCGCCGTCCACGCGCACTTCGAATCGAATCAATTTGGCGATGCGGCTGGTTTGCATGGTCACTTCATTGAGCGCATCGGAGAGGCGAACGTCGTCGAGCCAGGCGCCGAGTTTGGGCCGTTCTTCGATGCGGTAGTGGCCATCGAGGACCCGTTGTAGGCCTTCTTCGACCATGGGGGGTTCCACTTCGGCAAGGAATCCAATGGCGCCAGCATTGACGCCGAAGACGGGGGTTGTGCAGCGTTGCATGGCGTGCAGGATGGTGCCGTCGCCGCCGACGGTAATCAAGAAGTCGCAGGCTTCGTCGAGCTCGGACAGCTCGTGCACGGTTTTGCCTTCGGCGCTTGCAAGTTCCGTTTCCCAGAGCACGTTTTGGCCAAGGGAGTCGAGGATGCCCGCAATGCGTTCGGCTTCCTTGCGCACGTGCGTGATGCCGCCTTTCCCAACGAGGCCCCAGGTGAGTGTGGGTCGTTCACGGGGCGCGGTGCTGGTGCTCATGCGTCTGCCTCCAAGAAGACCGGGAGTGCGTTGGGGTCGTTGACGGCGAGGACGCCGGTGCGTGCATCAAGCGTGAACGGGGTGTCCAAGTCGAGGCCGGTCACGGGGTGCACGACGCGGCCACCGGCCTCTCGCACAAAGAGGGTGCCGGCTGCGATGTCGATGACGCGAAGCCAGTCTTGCGGCGCATCGAACGCATCCAGGGCGCCGGCGCCAACGAGGCACAATTCGAGGGCGGCAGAGCCCAGGTCACGAATGTGGTGTTGCCGTCGCTGTAGGCTTTCCACGGTGGCAAGGTCGGAGTAGTCGGCTAGGAGCGCCACGAGGACGTCCTTGGAATCGAAGGGGCGAGGGGAGACCGGTTTGCCGTCCACTCGTGCGCCGCCGCCGCGAATCGCTTCGTATCGCACTCCACTGGTCAAATCACGCACGACACCCACCTCCAGGTCGGACAAGGATTCGGTTCCGATGCCGATGCTGGTGCAGAAGAACGGGATGCCTCGGCTGCTGTTGCGAGTGCCATCAATGGGGTCGATGACTGCCACGAGGTCGCCTTCACCCACGGCGCCTGCCTCCTCGGACAAGACGCGAACCCCGGCGTCCCGGGCCACTTCCAGCATGGCCGCTTCCACGTGTCGATCGGCAAGGCTGGTCGGGGTGCCGTCTGCCCCCATGGCCACGTCTTCGCCTCGATCCGGCCGATCTTGGACTTCCTGCCAGGCGTCATAGGCCGCATCGGCCAGGGCGTGCGCAATACGCAGGGAGTCACTCATTGAACCGGGGTAGGGACGAGGGATGGAAAAGACGGTCACTCGGCGTTGGCGGTTGCAGTCTCTTCATCCTGCTCTGCTCGCGCTTCTGCGTGAGGGTCCGGTCCAAACAGGGGCGGCGGAGGCAGCAAGCCAAGTTCTGCACTTTCTCGGGTCGCTTTGCGGCGGTACCAGAAGAAAATCGGAATGCCCGCCAGCACCACGGCGA
>JBFJXT010000277.1:0-2608 GCA_041623015.1 Thermoplasmatota archaeon
CTGGCACTCCGAGAAAAAGACCCTAAAATTCACGCCCTGGCCAACATCCAAGGCAACCCCGCCGTAGCCGCCGTTGCAGGCGACACCATCCGCCTCACAGGAGACGGAGAACGAACCGAATTGTTCTTGGAGGCGGTAAGAAGCTCTCCCCTTACGCCCCTCCTGGTCCACGACCCAGGCGCCATTGGCATAGAGCCATGCCTCTACGTGGCCGGACACACCGCCACGGACGTGGCCAACACCATCATCAAACTCGCTTCCCAGGTGAATCCATGAAGACCCCCCTCGCATCCTATGCCCTGCTCATCCTGCTCGCACCCGCCTTCTCTGGCTGCCTCAGTTTCTCGTCCCCCGACGCCTGCTGGCAAGACGCAGTGCCCGAAGCGGAAGCCGTCACCCGCAACACCTCGGACATCGACTTTGATGCAAACAGCCAGACGCTCTACGCAGACATGGGCTTCGATGGCACCACCTGGCCAAGCCTTGAAGGCAAGAGCCTCACCATCCTCGACCATGGTGCCTTCGAATTCGCCTTTGACGCCGCCCAAGAACTGTTTACTGAACTGACCGGCGCAACAGTCACCCACGTAGGCGCCGACGACGCAGGTACCGCCCTCCAATTGGCCATGCAAGACCAAGAAGCCGGCGGTGGCAGCTTCGATGTGATTTACGGCATCGACAACTCGCTCATGACCAAGGCAATCGCTGGCGACATCTTCGAGTCCTACACCCCGTACACCGCTGACCGCATCGAACCCCGATTCCGCTTCGTACCCACCGACGACGAAGGCGCCTGGATGGCGACCCCCGTGGACCGTGGATACATCGCCGTTAACATCGACCCTCGCGCCAATGTAACCGCCGAAAGCATGAACGACCTCGTCGGCCTCGCGGACCAATTCGTCACCGAAGACCCCCGCTTCAGCAGCCCCGGCCTCGGCTTCCTGCTGGCCACCGTCGCCACCTACGGCGAAGACTGCTACCTTGGCTACTGGGATGCCCTGTTCGAGAACGGTGTCACCGTGACTTCCGGCTGGACCGAAGCCTACGTGGACCGATTCAGCGGCGGATACGGCCAATGGAACGATGGCAGCCGCAGCGACAAGCCCATCGTCACGAGCTACACCAGCAGCCCCGCCTACGAAGTCTACTACGGCTCCGAAATCCTCAACGACAACCTCCTCGCACCCGAGAGTGTGTTCGAGCAAATCCAAACCATGGGCATCCTCAACGGCACCGAGAACCGAATTGTTGCCGAAGCCTGGATTGAATTCACCCTCAGCGACGCCTTCCAAGCCCTCGCGGCACCGAACAACGCCATCTACCCCGTAGTAGACACGCCTCTGTCTCGCCAAAGCGTCAAGGACGTCTACGGCAACAACGACCCCTACCCCCGTGACCTCGTGGTCGCCAACCTCGACTACGAAACCATAGGCACCGGCGTGGAAGGCTGGGTCCAAGACTGGGCTGACCTCTACGACCTACACCGCGCATGAAACGCATCGCCGTCGTGGCCACCCTCGCCGCGCCGGCCCTCTTTCTTGCCTTCGCCTTCTTCCGCCCCCTCTTCTCCACTCTCACCGCCGCCGACGCGGACGCTTGGACTTGGGCCGTGGGCCACCCAATTGTTCGCAGCCGACTCATCGGTGCTGCTTGGATGGCAACCCTCAGTGTTGTCCTCACCCTAGCCCTGGCACTTCCGCTGGCGTGGTTCCATCACACGCGGGCCACCACCACTCGAGTGCCCTTGGCGATTCATGCCGCCCCCTTCGTCTTGCCGGTATTCGTGGTGGTCTTCGGGATCCAAGCCACCCTCGGCACCGATGGCTGGCTCCACCAATGGATCGGCATCAATCTGCTCTCAACCCTTGGCCCCTTGGGCGCGGTGGTCATCGCCCACACCTACTACAATTACGGATTCGCTGCCCGCCTCATTCACGCCACTCTAGAACGGCGACCGCGCAGCCTAGAAGCCGCCGCCCAAGTGCTCGGCGCCACGCCCCGGCAAGCCATCTTTCGCACCACGCTCCCGTTGTTGATGCCAAGCATTCTTGCCGTAGCGGTCCTCGTTTGGCTGTTTTCATTCAGCAGCTTCGGCGTCGTGCTCTACATGGGCGACGGCGTGGTGGCCACTCTTGAGACCCTCCTCTACGAAAACCTTCGAGGCGCATTCCCCAACCGCAACCGCGCCGCCGTTCTGGGCATCCTCCAACTCACTGCCAACGCCCTGTTGCTGCTGGGATACTTGGTGCTGATTCGCAGGCAAACCCGCTTGCCCCGAGAGCCGATACAAGCCACCTCGGAGCGGCCCCGGCACCGCGCCATTGCTTGGACCCTCGCCGCGATTGGGACCTTGCCCGCCTTGTCGGTGCTCCTAGGCGGACTACAAGTGGCAGGCCAATGGAGCCTAGAGCCCTGGCGCGCCATCCTCAATCCAAACCACGCCGCCCACATCCCCGGCCTGAACCTCACTCACACCATTGGACTGAGCCTCCTTTACGCGCTTGCCAGCATGACCCTCGCGCTGCTGTTGACGCTGCTATTGGGATACAGTGCTCGCCGCTTCGGCCCCTGGCCCCGCGCCATCCTTCACGCCGTGGCCGCCCTC
>JBFJXT010000278.1:0-2602 GCA_041623015.1 Thermoplasmatota archaeon
AATCATTGCTAACGGCAATCATATGGAATTCGGCGTGGCAAAAGCGCCCGCGGGCTCTTCCATGGCCATCTTGCCCTTGGTCTCCAACTCTAAGAGTCGTTGCTTGAACGTGATTCCGCCGCCTTCGCCCCATTCTCCACTGTATCCGCCGATGCCGCCGTCGGCAGCGAGCACGCGGTGGCAGGGGATGATGACCGGGATGGGGTTGCGTCCATTGGCTTGGCCCACGGCGCGACTGGCGCCTGGCTTTTGGATCTCCTGAGCGACGTCTCCGTAGCTGCGGGTTTCGCCGAAGGGAATCTCCGTAAGAGCGCCCCAAACTGATTGTTGGAATTCAGTGCCGGCAGGGGCCAGGGGCAATTGGAATTCGGTGCGAAGGCCTTCGGCGTATTCGCTCAATTGCTTGGCAGCCTCAAGGAGGACTGGATTGGCGGTGGCCGTGGGCTCTTCCGTGGGGTAGGCTTGGTGGACGCGGCGAAGAATGGTCAATTCGTCGTGCGTGGGGAGCCCCATGTGAACGATTTTGCCGTCTTGGGAGAACACCAGGAAGCGGCCTAGGCGGGTCTCGACGGCTTGCCAATGGAGGCTCATGCCAAGGCAACCGGGGTGGTGCGTTTGAGGGCTACGGTGCGTCCAAACAAGGCCAAGGCCAAGACGGTCAAGCCGAGAGCAGTCCACATGGCCCACACGGCAGCGCCGGTGAACTGGGCCCAAATGGCGAGGGTGATGGCGCCGTTGAAGGCGTAGAAGCTGCCCTTCATGCGGCCGTCAAACCGAGGCAGGGGCGCGTTGTTGAAGGCGGCGAAGGCGGGGATGCTCCAGCTCATCAGGAGTTGCACCGCGCCGCCCCAGAGGGCCATGTGGATGTGGGTGTAGCGCAGGGCAAGGCCTCGCTCAGCAAGCACATCGGGAACGGCGTTCAGGAACAAACCGAGTAGGACGGCAGAGATGAGCCAGAAGATGCCGGTGAAGGTCCAGGGAATGTAGACGAACTCGGGCGTGACGCGCTGGGTCTTGCTCTTGTTGCGCATGATGTTGGCGCCAAGCACACCCATGTACGTGAAGAAGCCCACAAACACGAAGAAACCGAGGCCAATGGTGAGGCCGTCGATGCCGGAAAGGAACCCGGCGATCAGTCCCGTGAGCCCAAGCAAGGTGGTGTGCAGCTCGCCTTTGATAGCGCCGGCCGCGATGGCGGGGACGCCACTGAAGCGAGGCACCCAGAAGTGACCAATGCCGTAGAGGCTCAGGAGTCCAAAGCCGATGAGCAGGACGTGTTGGCCGGTCAGAAGCATGCGGCTTGCCCAGGATACCTCAAAGGCAGAGAGCACGGACCATACGGCAAGCAAGAGCAAGCCGAGGGCGAGGAATCGGTGGGAAAAGTGCACGTGCTTCAGGCACGCATCGTCGCCCTTGGTCAGCGGATCCTCGGTGTTGGTGAGGCCCTTCTTGGGGGCGGATTTCATGACGTGGATGGCGTAAATGGTGCCGAATGCGGCCATGGCGACCATGCCAATCGCGGCGACGAAGTCAAGGCCGGGGATGGCGGAAAACAACTTGCCGAGCGTCAGGAGCACGGCGCCGCCAAACATGCCAAGTCCCGTCAATCGAAGACGGCCAGCATCGAGGGTCGTGTTGGTGATTTGCTGGAGTGTAAATGCGTGGGCGGCGGCCAACAATGGCAGCAAAAAGCCTCCCAGAAGGATGTGGCCGTGTGCCTGGAACCAGGCAAGATCGGCCACGCCGGCCAAGCCAAGCGCTAGGAGAATGAGGCCCATGACAAAGCCGGCGGCTGCGATTCGTAGTAGGTCCCTTGCCCCGTCCACGATGCGGCGACGAGGGGGTCCCTCAAGAAGCCGTCGCGTCGAGCTGTGACTGCCAGAGGGTCATGGATATGCCCGTAAACAGGCTCAGGGTCCAAGGTCCCAGCATCGCAAATGCCTGGGCCGGGGCTGGTTCGTGTTTGAAGTTGGCTAGATGTGCATCAATTGCTAGTCCTGCGCGCAGGTGCAAAATCATGCGTGTAGCGCATCCAAGAACAATAATCAGGAGCGCAAGAGGGACGAATTGGTTGCCAGTGATCCCTGGGATGATGGATGGGTCTCCGCCCTCCATAATGGAGCCCAGGGAGACGCCTATTTGGAAGAAAATGGCAACTGGCATGAGAACCAGCATCGGGCTGAGCACATAGGATGACGCCGCCAATGGAGCTGCCCACCAAGGCCGCTGCGGTTCGTGCAATCGCCACTGCCTGTGAAACCAGTACGTGCTGTAGATGCCAAATCCGAACATCCATCCAAGAAAAACGAGGAGGGGACGAAAATTCCTGGCCACGTCAGTACTTGGGGTTGGTCGGCTCGTAATCTGGTGGGATGTTCACCAGGGCCTTCACCTGGGGAACGCGCTCCTTGAGGATGCGCTCCACGCCAGAAACAAGGGTCACTTCGCTCATGCTGCAACCGTGGCAGGCGCCTACCATTTGGATGCGCACAATGCCGGTGTCTGGGGACCAGTCCAAGAAATCCATGTCGCCGCCATCAAATTGCAGGGCTGGGCGGATTTCGTCCAGGGCAGCATGAATGCGGGCAACGATGTCGTCCTC
>JBFJXT010000279.1:0-2601 GCA_041623015.1 Thermoplasmatota archaeon
CAAATCCACGCCCTCCCATCCAGGTGCGCTGGTTACCCATTGATTGATGACTTTGGCCTCCACGTCTCCTATTGGATCGTCGTAGCTCTCGGCGCTGGCAATGGGGGCAATCAGAAGCAAGGCAAGGATGAAGGTGCGGTTGGCCGTGTGTAGGTCCATGCTCCGAGGTGTCTGAGGTGAATAAAAGGAAGCGTGGGACGACCGTCGAATTCAACGGAAATTTTACCATTGCTCTGCCTGTTCGTTCTTGCAACCCGTCCACAAACCCTTAACCATTTGAAAACGGGCTCACCGTGTGGCGCAAGCAATTCGTTGCCCGCAGTGCTCGACACGATTCAGCTCGGTCTCCAGCCGACCGTCTTGTCCCCAGTGTGGACTGGTGGCACGAATTCAGCCGAAGGCAGCCAGTGAAGTGAAGCCCAAACGCGCCGAGAACTCTGCCGCCGCGCAGCGTTCCTCTTCCCGCCACCGACCCACTCGGCCCCCCACCACACCGCGGGTCCGCCGAGATCGAGTCGTCCTGAGCATCGTCATCGTGGCACTGTTGCTCACGTCCGGCATTGTGACCACGGCGTTGCTTGGCCAAGATTCTGCAAAGGCCTCATCGCAAAAATCCGCAACTGGCGCCCCGCCTCTATTGGGAAGTGTTGGCAGCGTCATCGAAAACAACACGGCGCCCCCTGCTGCGGTGTCCACCGTCTCTAACAACGCCACCGTCGGCGGTACTGGCCCCGAGGGTGCCACACCAGAACCATTCCGAGTGGATGGCAAGGGCGACGACGTAACGCCTGTATTCCAAACGGAACAAGGACTTCTTCGCGTCTCCATTTTGTACCTTGGAGACGGCTACTTCCGTGCCTCCTTTGTCAACATGGATGACGAAACCGCCTCCATCCGTGCACTCTCTGCACCAAGCGAGGGCGATTACGAAGGAAGCCGGTACATCGGCCTGGCTCCTGGCAACTACACCATTGACATTCGATCAGGTGACGCCTCCGGAGTGTGGAGCATCACCGTGAGCCAACCCAGGGACGCCGACGCGAGCCCCGTTCCGGCCAAGAGCGCCGGTGAGGGCGACGTTGCCGATTTGTCATTCCTGGCCCAAGAAGGCGGCATCACGTTCCAAACCTCCCACTCGGCAGAGCTTGGTGAATTCGTCATTCGCCTGTATGATGCCCAAGGAAACCTTGTTCGCCGAGGCGGCAGCGAAGCCATCGTGAGTGACTACGGTGACCACAGCGGCACCGTCACCATCAACTTGCCAGCAAACGGCGTCTACTTTGTGGACGTTCAAGCAGCAGGATCGTGGAGTGTTCGCGCCAGCCAAAGCTAGGCCGTCCACGGCGCCACTTAGGTGGCAACGGGAGAGAAGGCGCCAATCGCCATACGGCCCGTCTCCGTGGCGTGCAACGACAAGAAACGGCCTTGTCGAACACCCTCGACGAGTCCAGCCTCCGTCAACTTGCGCAAGTGATAGTTGATCGTAGACGGCGCCATGTCCAATTGGATTGCGAGGTTTTTGGCCACCGATCCGGGCATGGCGGTGACTGCCTGAAGCACCATGCGAGCGCCATCCGATTTGAGAAGCGGAGCAGCAGCCATGACGCGCCGATCCACTTGTCCCTTAGGAAAATAGCAAGTGAATCCCTTGTCCGATTGCTCAACCAATAGGTTGCTTCCAACCAATTTGCGAACGTGGTGCTCCATGGTCCCGCGTCCCTTGCCGAGCCTTCGAACCAGTTCTTGGAAGTGAATTCCGGGGTCGCTGCTGACTGCCGACATGATGTCGCTGCGCACCGGGTGATCTAGCAAATCCCCCTTGGCTATGCGACTGAACAATCCAATACCGCTTCCTGCCTTGAGCGCCGCCCCCACGAAGCTCAACAGCGTCACGCCGGCCGCAGCACCAGCAAGCGCGCCAATGGTCTTGGGCTCTGGCCACTGCCAAATTCCCTTCTCGGCCGCGTGGTGATTCCAAGGGTCGTCCGCCTGGGGTTGCCACTCCGAGTCTCGAAATTGGGGGGCCGGGTCTTGACTGAGGCCATGGATGGCAAACAGAGGCGTTCCATCTGGCGAGACTTGAATGGTTTCCGCGCGATCTTGCGCGCCGTCCGTCATCCAGAAGGAATCACGAATCAGGTCGAATCCGTAGCCAAGGGGTGGATTGCCTGTAATGAATTGGAAGCGCTGCAATTGTCCTGTGGCACTGGGCATGGAGCCCGGAAGATCCCGCAGTTGTGGAAGGCCTCCGCTGTCCACCACGCGCACCGAGGTGTCCATGCTGTGTTCGCGCCACGTTCGGGCTTCGCCGCCAATCATGCCTGTTTGGGTTTGCCCATGGAGGGTACTGGTGACTTGTCGAGCACTCTTTCCGTCGGTGAGGGTAAAGGTCCACGTTTCCCAACGTTCTGGGTCATCATGGCTTGAGGCAGCTTGTGCTTCTTGGCTTGAGAATTCAGCCTTCACCACTTGCGCCGTTGGGTGATCTTGATACCAATCACGCAACTCGCTGTTTGTGGCGGTTTCAAAGGCGCGCGATAGGGGCCAGCGCGTAGGGGCGCCAGCATCTTCTGGACCCCATGGCCGCCGGGGGGCGTCCAC
>JBFJXT010000280.1:0-2596 GCA_041623015.1 Thermoplasmatota archaeon
TGGAAGCCCAGCGAAAAGACCCCCCTCACCGCCGTCGCCCTGCACCTCACCCTCGCCGAAGTGCTCGCTGACGCCGGCCACGCTGGCGTCGCCACCCTCGTCCAAGGCAACGCCGACCCCATCGGCCAAACCCTCATCGAAGACGACCGCATCCCCCTCATCAGCGCCACCGGCTCCTGCCGCATGGGCCGCCACGTGGGCGCCACCGTCGCAGGCCGCATGGGCCGCACCATCCTGGAACTTGGCGGCAACAATGGCATCATCGTAAGCTCCAGCGCAGACCTCGACATCGCCGTGCGCGCCGTCCTGTTTGGCGCCGTGGGCACCGCCGGCCAACGCTGCACCAGCACCCGCCGCGTGTTCATCCACAAGGACATTCGACCCGCCTTCCAAGAGGCCCTCCTCAAGGCCTACAAGCAAGTGCGCGTGGGCGACCCCTTGGACGCCAACAACCTCATGGGCCCCCTCATCGACGCCGACGCCGTGCGCATGTTCAGCGACGCCGTGGGCGAAGCCAAGAAGCAAGGTGCCGAACTGCTTGCTGGTGGCTCGCCCCTTCCTGAACTTGGCGAATGCTACGTGGCCCCCACTGTCTTCTGGGTACCCCAAGGCCCCGACGGATTCCCGCTTGCAAAGGACGAAACCTTCGCCCCCATCGTGTACCTGTTCGAGTACGGCTCCTTTGATCAAGTGATGGCCTGGCACAACGGGGTTCGCCAAGGTCTCAGCTCCGCAATCTTCACCAATGACGTGCGCGAAAGTGAAGCGTTCCTGAGCGCCTGGGGCAGCGACTGTGGCATTGCCAACGTCAACATCGGCACCAGTGGCGCCGAAATCGGTGGCGCATTCGGTGGCGAAAAGGACACCGGCGGCGGCCGCGAATCGGGAAGCGACTCCTGGAAGCAATACATGCGCCGCCAAACGAACACCATCAACTGGGGCCGCGACTTGCCCCTGGCCCAAGGCATCGAGTTCGCCCTCTAATGCGCATCCAATGGATGGGCACCATGCCCGGAATGGGCGCCGGCCAAGGCGTCATGCCACCCCTTGCCAAGGATACCGCCTGGAAGGCAACCCTAGCTGGGCTCATCGCCTACATGGCATGGCAAGGCATCGCCATGATCACCGCAGGGCGGTTCCTGATTGGTCGCAATGGCAACCGATGCATCGTTGGCCCTGAATGTGGCTTGCTTGCGGATACCGGCGACTTGTTTGCTGGCCTCGTCGCAGGCGCCACGCTGCTGGTGTCCTTGGCGATCTTGCCCTGGCTCTATCGCTTGTTCAAAGCGGTGCGCAGCGGCCAACTCTGGACGCCCATGGTGACCAATCTCGTTGGCAAAATCACTGCCATCGGGGGCCTCTTCGGCTTCCTCATCGGTGGCTGGGTGTGGCTGCTCATTGGCATTTGGTTGTCGTACTTTGGCAAGCGCATGCGCATGGATCCAGGCACGGGCCAGCAACCCAATTCACGGCCACCTCGCCCGCCACAGCCAACGGTGATCGACGCCGAACGAGTCTAGTCAGCGCGAATCAAGTGCGCACCCAAGAGGTGCCGCGAGGCGCTTCCGTGCCTATGGCCCAACGCCCAGCACCTGCTGGACGGTTTTCTGCACGGAAGCATCATTCCACACCCGCGCAAAGTCAGGCTCCTCGCGGGCAGACAACAGGACATTCATGTCCAAGCCAGCCACGATGCCAATCCAGTGCGCCGCTTCGGAGCCGTGGCCCGCTCGAGCATGGGACCTTGCCGCATGCAGTGCATTGATGGCACGCTCTTCCAAAGGCAGTAACGTGTGGGCAGTGGTGAAGTGACTCGCGGCACGCACATGGCGCCCCATCATCATATTCGACTCACCACGGGCCGACCACGCATGGCCATCCCAGGGATTCTTGCGCGTCCACAAGGCTGCCCACAAGGCCGCTTGCATGGGGCGACGCTCATCCAAGGCATGGTATGCGCGCCACTCAAGCATGGGTGAATTGCGGCTCAACAAAGCAATCGTGACGGCGCCAGCAGCAAGCAAGAGTGCAGCAAGGCCGCCCCAAAGCCAGCCCGATTGCATGGGGGCGAACACGGAGGTGGATGAGACACCCACCGCAGAGTCTGAATCGCCCTCAATGAGTCGGCCTTCTAAGTGGTCAGTGGCTGAATCCACCACGAGTGTAGATGTTCCTTCCACAATTCGGGATTCACCCATGGGATTGAGCATGAGAGTCGTTGAACCTTGCGTTGTCAGGGTAGGCGATTTTACGAAGTTGTTGAGGACAGCCCCGCCAGATAGGTCGATTGTCAGGACCGCGTCCGACACGGTTAGCCAAATGCTGCTAATGGTGCGAAGTCGGAAAGCGTCGACATCCACATTATTGTTAGATCCTGCAGTGAGGGAGTCTCCGTTGGGAAGCTGAACGGTCCAGCCGTGCAGACTGACCAAAAAATCTCCCTCGAAGGACGCGGTGCTGGCTCCTTGAGAACTCCAGTGAGACGTTCCTTCCACGGGAACGGAGAGCGCTCCATCGGTTCTAAAGATTGGATTTGCATCCACCATCCTCTGTTGGCCCATGCCGGTTGGAGAAAGAACTCCCTTTGTTCCTTCAA
>JBFJXT010000281.1:0-2590 GCA_041623015.1 Thermoplasmatota archaeon
CCCACTTCAATGCCCAGTGCTTTTGCCCAGGAAGTGAGGCGCCCCATGAGGTCTCGATTGAGGGCCCTCAGCGGGGTCACGTACAGCGCTTTGAATCCGGTTGGCCACGGGCGGCTTGCTGCCCCAAGTCGGTCTCGTTCCACCAACATGCGGCTGAGCACCGGCAGCAAAGCCGCCTCGGTTTTCCCGTACCCCGTGGGTGCAACCAGCAGCGCATGCCCCCCTTCGAGCAATGGTCCTAGGCTTGCGTCTTGAGCTGGGGTCAAATCGCTCCAGCCTTGCGCCTCCAGGAGGCTTCGAAGCGCCGGATGCAGCCGAGCGTCAATCCCTACAACATCACGTCCAGAATCAAATCCAGGTAGCTAAGGAGCAACGTGGCGCCGAGGACGTAGCTTAGCAAGATGCCGGTGCCGGTGGCGAGGCCCATGAAAGTGCCTTGCTTGGCCAAGAGGAGGCTGTTTTTGAGCACCATTTGAATCGGCGTGGCGACGATGCCAAAGACCAGCAGGAACGTGGCCACTTGGATGCCCACGGTGGCCCAGAGTGCCTGCCCGCTTGCGCTGGTAGTAAACAGGCTCGTGCCAAACACGTGCGCCATTTCCATGTCCCAGAGGGCAAACACCAGCAAGCCCATCAGGAGGGCAAACACGAGGCCGACCCACTTGTAGCGGTCCCAGCGTTCGTGCTTCTTTTCGGGTTTGGTAACAAGGCGGGTCACCCAGAGGCCAATGGCAACAGCCCACAAGGCAAAGCCCCACCAGGGTAGCTTGAACAGCCAGACACCAAACAGTGGTTGGGCGCCGGTCACTTCACCGTCGGCGACGCGGAATGCCGTGGTGCCTTCGCCGTGCAATCCGTTAGCATCGGCGGCCATCGTGAGGGTTGTGAATCGATTGAGTCGGAACACCTCTCCAAAGTCTGCTTCGGAGCTTGTTGGGATGGTAATGAGGGCGCCTGCGAGAGTTTCTTGCAGCACCACTTCTAGCTCTTCCGTAGCACTGTCAATTTGCTGTGTCTCGGAGCCGCCGCTTTGGGCGTTGGCCGATTCCACGGCGGCCAGCATTTCGTTGATGCGGGCAAATCGTAGGCCCTCGGCGACTGCTTCATCGGTAGCGGGGGAGAACGTGGTGGCGCTTCCGGGGCCAAACGGCATCAACCCGAAGCCCACCTCGAATGGGGAGATGACAGGGCTTCCCTCGAAGGTAAACACGGTGTCTTTGCCATTGAAGCGGCACGAGGGCGGCACGCAGCCATCCCCAAGAACGCCAACGACGCCATCGATGCGAATCACCGTATCATCATCGAGGCCTGCAAGGCCACCGGCACGTTCGGGGTCGATGAAATGGATGTTTTGCAATGGAATGTGATCTATGTCGCCCAGTGCCATGCTGCCACCGACAGAGGGCGCCAAGAGAGTCTCGCCGAGGCCGAAGGTGTTCAAGTCCTCGCCTTGGTCAAAATCCATCCAGAGCGCTAGCGCGTGGTCGGCGGTGTAGGTGCCGTCCACGGGATCGGGAAGGCGCACGCCGACGCTGCCTCCAGCTTCGGTCATGAGGCCCAATTCATGGCCTTCTGCGCAACCCTGGTCCCGGTTGTTTTTCCAGCAGACGCGCTCGACGCCGTCTATGCGGAATCCTTGGGTATCAAAGAACCCGAAACTGCCGTCAGCGCCGTTAAGCTCGGCGTGAATCGCGGCGGAGACCACGGTGAACGGGCTCTGGCCGTTGGCATCAGCGTAGTCGTAATCGGCCGTAAATTCGTGAACGCCGTTTATCTGACCGCTCACCGCTGGAATCAACAAGAGTGCCACTAGGACCAGTGGTAATGCCGTCCTCATCACAGGTGCACGAGCCATTGAGTGCTTATTCATTGTGTGCCTATGGGGACAACGGTCCTCAGGCCATCTCTAGGCGCGTCCAACGAGGGCAGCCACACCGTCGGCGTCGCTTGCCAGCCCTGCTTGGAGGTCTTCGAAGCCGTCGTCGGTGACCACGATGTCGTTTTCGATTCGGACACCCAAGGGCGGAACTCCATGGGGCGCGGCGGCAAAGTCGGGGTTCACGTAGAGGCCAGGTTCTACAGTGAGGACCATGCCTGGTTCAAGGAGGCGTTCATTGCCGTCTTCGTCCTTGTATCCGCCTACGTCGTGCACATCGAGGCCCAGGAAGTGGCTGGTGCCGTGCATGTAGTAGGCCCGGAAGGATTGCTTCTCCATCACATCAGCGAGGCTACCCTTGATCCAGTTTCGATCCAAGAGTCCCTGAGCCAGTACCTTGACGGCGGCGGCGTGGGGCGCACGGATGGAGACCCCGGGCCGGATGACCTCGATGGCGGCTCTTTGGGCATCATACACCAAGTCGTAGAGATCACGTTGCAAGGTGCTCCACTCGCCCGTTGCCGGAGCGGTGCGGGTGATGTCGCTGTTGTAGTAGCCCCACTCGCAGCCGGCATCAATCAGTACCAAGTCATCGGATTCAATGCGAGCACGGTTCTCGATGTAGTGCAAGATGCCTGCGTTGGCGCCGGTGCCCACAATGGGCGGGTAGCCGGGGCCTGTGCTGCCGTTGCGGCGGTAGTGATGCAGAATTGC
>JBFJXT010000282.1:0-2584 GCA_041623015.1 Thermoplasmatota archaeon
GGTCGTGGTGGCGATTCTTGACACCGGCATCGACACCCGGCACCCCAGCCTTGATCACCTAGCCGACGGAGACACAGCCAATGGGGAACTGGTGGCCTTCCGGGATTTCTTAGGCACCGCACAGGGCGTCAAGGAAGCGTTCGACCCCGATGGCCACGGCAGCCACGTCACCGGCATCGTTAGTGCCAAAGGCAGCAGCTTCGGCGACAAATTGGTCAATGGCGGTGTCGACTTGTACGGGGCGGCACCCAATGTCCGCCTCGTTGTGGCTCGCGTCTGTGATGCCAAACTCGAATCCTGTGATGGTTTGGCAATCGCCGATGCCATTGACTGGGCCGTCTCGCAGCACGGAGCCCAAGTGATTAGCCTCTCCTTGGGGGGCTTGGTTCAAGAGGGCCTCTTGGAGCCCGTCTTTGGATCGTCAGATTCAGCCGTCCAAGCGATGGAAGAAGCGGTGGCTCGCGCCGTGGGTCGTGGCGTCGTGGTGGTCGCTGCGGCAGGCAACGAAGGCCCTGACACGGACGACGTGTCCTTCCCCGCCAGCATTCCAGAAGTGATTGCGGTGGGTGCCATGAATGACAATGAGCGCGTGGCAAGCTTCAGCAACCGAGGCGACTCGGACAAGAACCGCTGTAACGCCGCACCCATCCTGGCTCAGAGCCGCTGCGCGCCCAACCAGAAACCAGAATTGGTGGCCCCTGGGACGTTTATTCTGAGTGCCTGGCGAGGAGACCAATATGTTCGCGCCAGCGGAACCAGTCAAGCAACGCCCTTCGTGGCAGCGATTGTGGCACTGATGCTGGAAGACAAGCCTCGCCTGGAAAACGATACACAAGTGGCGCAAGTCAAGCGTGTCTTGATGGACACCACCCGGCCTTTGGCGGATCAAAACTTGCCCCATGATCCCGCGGCAGGCTATGGATTGGTCCAAGCACAATTGGCCGTTGACGCATACGGCGCCTAGAGCAAGGGCTCCATTTTCGGCTTGCACTGACCCAAACCGCCAAAGGCGAACGGTGTCTGGCCCGCGCTGTGAGCGACGAAGTATTCGACGTCCTAGTCATTGGCAGCGGTCCCGCAGGCTGCACGGCCGCCCTTTACGCAAGCCGTGCCTACTTGTCCACCAAAGTCATTGCTGGCTTCGAAGCCGGCGGCCAATTGATGCTGACGAGCGACGTGGAAAACTTCCCAGGCTACCCAGACGGCGTCACCGGCCCCGAGATGATGGCAGACCTTCGCAAGCAAGCCGAACGATTCGGCGCCAACTTCATCGAAGAAGACGCCACGGAAGTGGACTTCAGCGTCTCTCCGTTCCAAGTGACTGCCGGCGGCACCGTGTACCGCAGCAAGACTGTCATCGTGGCCACGGGAAGCAGCGCCAAGTGGCTTGGCCTGGACTCCGAGAAACGCCTCATGGGTCGCGGTGTCAGTGCCTGTGCCACCTGCGACGGCTTCTTCTTCAAGGACAAGGAAGTGATCGTCGTGGGCGGCGGCGACACGGCCATGGAAGAGGCAACCTTCCTGACCAAGTACGCAACCAAGGTGACGATTGTTCACCGCCGCGATGAATTCCGCGCCAGCAAAATCATGGCCAAGCGCGCCATGGAACACCCCAAGATTGAGATCGTCTGGAACAGCGCCATCGAGGAAGTGCTTGGCGAGAACAACGTGGAAGGGGTTCGCGTGGTCAACTTGCAAACCGATGAGAAAACGGAGATCTCCGCGGATGGATTCTTCGTTGCCATCGGTCACAACCCCAACACGGCCCTGTTCAAGGGCCAACTCCACATGGATGAGTCCGGTTACTTGGTCCCCGAGGGCACCAACCAAACCCGCACCAGCATTCCCGGCATTTTCGTGGCTGGCGACGTGTTTGACCACCGCTACCGCCAAGCCATCACTGCTGCCGGCAGTGGTTGTAAGGCAGCCATTGACGCCGAGCGCTGGCTGGAAGAGCACGAAGCCTCGTAAGGTCCATCGTCGCCGATTCCAACCGTTCGCCATGAGGCCCATGGCTTCTTGCCGCCCGATGAAGGGGCGTGCAAGCCCGCCGCCTCAGTGTCATTCTCCTTTCAGCCCTCCTTAGCCTCAGCTTGTCCGGTTGCACCAGTCCCATGGCGCTGTTGCCGGAACAATTGCAAGTGAACCAAGCCGGGGACCTCACCCGGGCGCTCTTGCTGGACGATCCCTATCCCAATCTCGTGGTAGAAATCGACAGCACCGACGGGTACACGCCCTGCCGCGGCACCCTCAGTGCCTTGGAGACCAGTCTTGAGACATTCACCCAAAAGAAATCGATTCGCATGCTCAGTCCTGCCAGGATGCCGGCACAAGATGGCGAGTATTCCAACCGGGAGTTGATCCAAGTGCACCGAGACCTTGCTGACGAGGGCCCAGAGCGCACCCACGGCAAGGGCAAAACGGCGCACTTGCACATTGTCTTCCTGAACGGCCAACCCGAAGGCGCAGATGGACACGGTCTTGGCCGAACCAGTCAATCCTGGGGCGTCATTTTCCTGTTCCCGGAGGCATACATGGATGCCCACCGCATCGAAGGCGGCAAGCGCGTGGACATGCGCTGCGA
>JBFJXT010000283.1:0-2540 GCA_041623015.1 Thermoplasmatota archaeon
ATGGCTGAGCGCGTTGCCCGTATCGTTGGCCTAGACATCATGGGCATCGACGTGGTGGCACCCCACCTACGCTTGCCTCTGGAAGAAACCGGCGGCGGCATCGTGGAAGTGAACGCCGGCCCCGGCCTCCGTATGCACTTAGAACCGGCCGAAGGCAGCCCCCGGCCAGTGGGTGACGCCATCGTGGACATGATGTTCCCGGACGGAAGCAACGGACGCATCCCAATCGTCGCCGTCACCGGCACCAACGGCAAAACCACCACCGTTCGACTCATCGCGCATCTGCTCAAGTACGGAGGCGCCCGCGTGGGTCTGGCCAGCACGGGATCCGTGGAAGTGGAAAACCAGGTGATTCTTCGCGGCGACTACAGTGGCCCCATGGGCGCACAAACCGTCCTGCAAGAGCCAACCGTCACCCACGCAGTCATTGAAGTGGCTCGAGGCGGCGTCCTGCGCCGTGGCATGGGTGTTGATCGCGTCGATGTAGGCATTCTTCTGAACGTTGGCCGCGACCACATTGGCGAAGGCGACATTCACGACTTGGAAGACCTGCTTCGACTCAAAGCAACCATTCCAGACGCCGCCGACACCGCCGTGCTCAATGCCGATGACGACTTGATTCTGAGCCTGCACGAGAGCAAGAAATTGCCTGGCAAAGTAATCCTGTTCAGCCTCGACCCCAAGCATCCTGCACTGGCCCAGCACCTTGCGGCTGATGCAGCAAATGTGGTGGTCACAGTGAATCACGACGCCATTGTGCTTCGCCGAGGCGCCACCGAATTCCACGTGGCAGACCTCAAAGACATCCCCTTGACACTCGCTGGAAAAGCCCGCTTCAACGTGCAAAACGCCATGGCTGCAACCGCCGCAGGGTACGCCGTTGGGCTGACTGAAGATGACGTTCGCACTGGCCTCAAAACCTTCCACAGTACCCCAGGCCAGAACCCCGGTCGCCTCAACACCTTCGACGTGGACGGCTACCGTGTCTTGCTGGACTTTGGCCACAATGTACCCGCGATTGAAGCCCTCGACGAAGTGATTCCACACTTGATTCCCCGCCCCGGTGGGCGGGTCCTGCGCGTGGCCTACCTTGCTGGCAACCGCCTCGAAGACGACTTGCGCCAAGTGGGCGCCGCGCTGACGACCCATTGCGACCAACTCTGGGTCAGCGATCCGGACCCCCGTGGCCGGGAGGAAGGCGATGCGTCCAGACTCATCGCAGAAGGCGCCATCAACGCAGGGCTTGACGCATCCAAGGTCAGCACCGCCGTTGATGAATGGCAAAACATTCTCCACTGCTTCGACGCAGCCCGCCCCGGCGACTTGTTGGTGTTCCAATGTGAATCCCACGACCGCCTCATGGCCGAAGTGCGTCAACGGCAGGAAGCTGCACGGGAGGTGATGGCATCAGGGTCCTAGGACACCGGCCGATTCGCGGCCCCAATATGCACCGCAACGGACCCGTGGACTATCTCGTGGTTCGACACAAGGATGCGGACCTCGCCGCCGCAGCCAAGCGACTTGGCCTCAGTGAAACCCCCAAGAGCCTCGGTGACTTGGTTGGCGCCACCGCCGCGAGCCTCCTCGAACATACGGGCTTGCCCACCTGGCAAAAAACCTGGACCGATGAGGACGGCGACCACATCATTCTGATGGAAATGGCCGACCACCGAACAGTGCCCGCCGCCATGACCGCCGCCGCTCAATTGGTCAGCGATGCCATTGATGCGGACACCGACCCAGCCACCCTCAAACAGAGCATGAGCGACGCTCGTGCCCACGTGGACGACGTCTTCGAAGACCACGACGGCAACGGGTCCCTGCGTGCCATCATCCAAGCCGCACAAATCCGAGGCATCCCCGTAGACGAACGGGGCGAGGAGCACTTGCAGCTAGGCTGGGGCATCCAGCAAAAGCAACTGATGGGCACCATCACCAGCACCCTCTCTGGACTTGGATTCGATATTGCCAATGACCACGAACGCAGCAAACAATTCCTGGGCGAGCGCGGCATCCCCATGCCCGTTGTCGACTCCGCTCGAAGCCTTGCCGGCGTCACGGAATTGGCCCACGAATTTGGCTTCCCCGTCACCATCAAGCCCCTTCGCGGCAAAGGCGGCGTCACCGCCCGCGTAGACAACGACGAGGAACTGGAAGCCGCATACGATCTGGCCAAACCCTTGCACAATTGGATCGTCGTGGAGCGCCACATTCCTGGCGAAAGCTTCGACGTACTCACCGTAGATGGCAAAGTGGTCGCCGCGCTGCGAAAGTCCAACGGCGCCGATGTCACCGACACTATCCACCCCTCCGTGCGCCTCGTCGCTGAACGCTGCGCCCGGCTCACCCACACCAATCTGCTCGGGGTGGACATCATCGCCACCGACCTCGAAACACCGATTGACGCATCCGGCGCACACGTGGTTGGACTCGATCCTCAACCGGACATCGCAAAGGCCCCGGCCGCGCGTGGCGCCCCGGATAGAGTGTTGGATTTGCTGTTTCCAGACGGCGAGAATGGCCGGGTTGGCCCCCAGCCC
>JBFJXT010000284.1:0-2497 GCA_041623015.1 Thermoplasmatota archaeon
GTCCACGCTCCCAAAACCATCGAGGATGTTGATCGCCTGGCGGCTGCAACCATCGAGGACAGCATACCTGCAGCCCGTGCATTTTTGCATGGATATGCAGAACAAACGGGGTCAACCGTAGACGATGTCCTGGCCAGTGCCATGCCGTTCATGCCTTGGGTGCTGGCTGTTATGTCCTGGGAAATCGCAAGCAATGCCGCCAGGACAACGGTCTCCGACACCCTCTCGCCCGAAGCACAAACAATCGTGAATTGGGCTCGTGAATTCCTAGACAATCCAAAATCTGCACAGGAGACCTGGTTCCATGCCTAAATCCACCACGATCGACACAGTGGACCCTGTCCTAGCGTTGTCTACCAAGCCCGCAAACCACATGCCAAGCGTGGATCTGGATGCAGATTTGCCCATCATGCTCGCGGGGTTAACCTGGGATTCTGGCGCTGTCAAACTCGGCGATGAAGACATTCCTGACCAAGCTCCCGTGGAGGATTTAGATCCCACCAAATCCGGTCTTGTGCGATTCCTGTATGAAGACAGGTACTCTGGGCATTCCGCGGCCCTTCCTCGGGTGCCGTCGCATCCCGACCGATTGAGCGTTGAACGGTTCCTCAGCGGCCTAGAATCTGCAAACCCCTCGAAGGGCATTCGAGAGCCAGGTTGGAAATTCGTGAACCGGCAAGACGAGCATTTTCTGGTTCAAAATGGTGACAAGCGTATTGCGGTTCACTATCGAAATTACGACGAAAGAACCGAGGAACTCGTCCATGATCGGCACAGCCGATTGCTCCAGCCCGGCTGGTTCTACGTCTTTGGCGATGTGAAGGGAAATCCGACGGATCCGCTCATGCGGGTATACTGGAACATCAGCGCCGAAGGGGCCGCTATGTTCGTCCATGAAATTGCCAAAGCACTCAATCGAGATGGCGTTCATTTCAGGCTCAAACTCGTGCAGGAGCCACAGCAAATGCGGCGCGCTGACGGTGCGGTTCTTTACATTCCCCTCCATTCATGGGAGCAATCCCTAAACGCCATCCAGGAAGTTCAATCTAAAGTCAACAACTTCCTGCGGCCGTCTCGTCCCTTATTCACGAGCACATTCATGCGGGGTGTGGCGATTGCCATTGACCACAATTTCCAGAGCAATGGAATGATTTTCTCGGCAGCTGTTGTTCGGGCCATTCATGATGCCAAGAGCGTCGAGGTTGACCGTGTGATGGCTTGCCTGAAATTGATTCTGCGTGAACAGGGAGTTGACTTGGGAACAACAGAATTAACAACCCCTGGAGCGACCTCATGAGCTTTGAACAAGATGTCCTGTCGGAAGCGGTTCAGATTGGCTACGACTTAGCGGACGATGCGGTCCTGTTCAAGGACTCTTGTGCCTGGGTTGGCCGAACCATTCCCGACATGGCCGACGCATTCAGCCCGGGGCCTGTATCCAGGACCCTCGATCCGTCCATGTACGGAGGCACATCGGGAATTGGTTGGTTCTTTGCTGATTTGCACCAAATTACTGGGGAGCCAATCTTTGAGGACATGCTGCAACGGACCATGCGCAATGTCCGAGCCCAAATTCTAAGCGCCCTGGAACTAAAGCCACAGGACCGACCCACTTGGGCCTCAACGTACCAAATGGGGTACTATACTGGCCTCACGGGGGCTTTGGCTTTCCTTGCACGTGGACACGCCTTGTTTGGAACGCAAGATTTGCCGTTCTTTGATCAAATCATTTCTCACCTCGCACAGACCCGGCGAAAGCCGCCCACGTTTGACTTAATGGCCGGCCAAGCAGGTGCCATCCCGGCGCTCTTGAGTCTCTCTGATATTCCTGGTGCCCGGCAACTTGCCACTCGTTACACCAACGAATTGATTCGAAATTCACGGTCAAGGCGGGTTGGCGTATCCTGGCGGGGAGATCCAGACTGGCACGACGACTTGGTTGGACTCAGTCACGGCGCTTCCGGTGCCGCCTACGCCCTTTCAGTTGCCGCCAATGAATTAGGCATTGAGAAGGCGCAAGTCACTGCGGATGCAGCATTAGCGTACGAATCCAATTGGTTCCTCGACTCTGTGGGCAATTGGCCAGATCTTCGCACCGAGCCAAAAAGTGATGAGAAATCATGCCGGAGCTATTGGTGTCATGGCGCACCTGGCATCGGTTTGGCTCGATTGGCCACAGGGGGAGAAACCGATCAGCGATTCGCCCTGGAGCGCACCCAGGAGCAACTGAATTTGTTGTCTGATAACCCTGGCAGTGACCATGGCCTGTGCCATGGGCTCATGGGGCTCGTTGAGATTGAAACGACGCTCTCTCAACAATTAGGTGCCAAGCGACTGGGGCCTGAGGTCATTTCATTGGCTATTGATCGATATGGCCACGAAAGCCGCAAGCAGCCATGGCTCCAAGCCGTCGAGTGGCCCATGGGTGTTCCAGGTCAGCGCGTGCCGGGGCTTTTCAAGGGAATCGCCGGCGTTGGTCATGCTTTATTGCATGCAA
>JBFJXT010000285.1:0-2497 GCA_041623015.1 Thermoplasmatota archaeon
GATTTTCACAGTCACCGCAAAGCCAAGGGTGGCAAGGGGCAACATGGCCAGCACCAAGAGGTAGCCAATTCTGAGCATCCGTTGTGGGTCGCCACCGAAGCTGCTCATGACGGACAGCATGACGAGCAAGAACAACGGAGCGGCCACCACGACCACCACGAAGCTCTCGGCCAAGACGCCTAGGCTTTCCAGGAATCCTTGTTGGGCTTGGCGGTTGTCTTGGATGAATTGCTCCGACTTGTTGATGAAGTAGGTCTTGAGGTCGCCCCCCGTAGTGAGGCTGGTGATGGCGCCTTGCAGGAAGTCTTGGAACCGGGCGCTGGGGCTTCGGCCCACGGCGGTGTTGAGCGCCGTCAAAACATCGTGACCAAGGAGAGTCATGTCTCGGTGAATCCAGGCCGCTTCGTTGGCAACTTCTCCGTAAATTGCTTGCTCGCTGAGGCTCTCAAAGATGCGCACGGGACTGGCGCCTGCGGAGCTCATGGTGGCGATGTAGTTGATGGCGTAGGGCAACTTGGCGTCAATGTCGCGAGCCCGGCCCACACTTCGAAGATCCGGTTGAATCAGGATCACGAAGTAAACCAGGGCCGCCACGAGGCCCGGCATGGGAATGATGTAGAGGAAGAACACCGACGGCAAATCGATGGCTCCACCCACGGCTAAGACACCAAGCGCGATGGTGACCAGGATGCTGATGCCGAGCACCACCAAGACGGTGAGGTAGGTGGCTGCTAGGTAAACATCAGGCCGCTTGGCGATGTGGGCCTGCGGGAGACTAATTTGGAGCCTCGGGTTTTCGGATGCCCGCTGCTGGGCCACCCCGCCAAACCAACGGTAGGCGAGGCGTTCGTACCGGTTTAGGTTCACGACTTGCCCTCCTCTCCTGCTGCATCGGAGTTGGGAATCCGTTGGCCCTGGTCTGCGTTGGGCATGTTTTCTTTGGTGACTGCGCCGTGGTTGGAGATGCGGTCCAGTTCCACGCCCTGTGGCATCGGTTTGACACCATCATCGAGAGTGTGGGGCACCCATCCTTGGCGACTGGGGCTTTGGCCTTCCTCGATGCGCTTCAGGAGGCGCTCGGGGCGGCGGTAGTATTCACGAACCACGCGAGTGACTTCGCGGAAGTCATGGATTTCTTGGGCCTTGAGCCAATCAAGCACGTGGGCGCGTCGGTCCCATTCGTCTTGCAGTTGTTTGGCGGTCCAGCCCTTCTTGATGCGAATTTGCTCAAAGACACTGCTGTGGCCCGTGTAGATGTGCTTGTCTTGGGTGTTGTCCCAGTAGAATGTGGTGTTGGTGAGCAAGTCGTCCGTTTCAGGGTCAAACCCGACGATTTCCACGACCTCCTTGACGCGACGCTCCATACGATCACCAATGCGCACCTGGCTCTGGATGGCAACCGTATCCAGGGTTTGCAGCATCATCCGAGGCACGTTGATTGGTTCGTTTTCCAAGCGGTAGACGGCACTCTTGACCGAATCTGCGTGCATGGTACTGTACACGGCGTGGCCGGTGGCCATGGCCTGGAACAGAGTCAATGCTTCTTTGCCGCGCACTTCACCCACGATGAGGTACTCGGGGCGCTGACGCAGGGCCGCCTCCAAGAGCCGGTACATATCGATGGTGCCTGCGGGCTTTCCACCGACGATTTCGCCTCCAAATCCACTGCGGGTAATGCCTGCAATCCAGTTCTCGTGGAGCAAGTTGATTTCCCGAGTGTCTTCGATGCTGACGATTTTCTTCTCCGGCGGAATGAATTGACACCACGCATTGAGGGACGTGGTTTTGCCGCTCGCGGTTCCGCCGGCATAGATGAGGCTGCGACCCTCTTCCATGAGGAACCAGAAGTACGCCGCCATCTGGCTGCTGACGGTGCCAAAACGCACCAAATCCGGAGGCGTAAACGGCTCTTCGCGGAATTTGCGAATGGTGAAACTGCTGCCTCGACTGGTCACTTCTCGGCTCAGTGTTGCCTGCAAGCGACTGCCATCGGGAAGCGTTGCATCGAGCAAGGGATCTGCGATGCTGATGTGTTTGCCGCTGCGTTGTGCAAGACGAATCACGTAGGAATCCATCTCCAATTCACCATCAAACTGGACGCTGCTGCGGATCGATTCGTAGGTGCGGTGGAACACGTAACAGGGAATTCCAGGGCCGTCACAGGAGATGTCTTCCAGGCCCGGGTCCCGCATCATCACATCGATCGGGCCGTAGCCCAAGAAGTCGCGAACCAAGTAGTAGATGATGCGCTCGGTGCTGGTTTGGTCCACCAAAATATCGTGATCAACAATGGCCAGGCGCACGGCATCACGAAGGTACGTGACCCAGTCGCTTTCACCGTGGCGCCCATCGAGGGTACGCACCAAGGTGTCTCGAAGGAAAATGAAGATCTTGCGCTCATTTTCCGTCAATTCAGGCTCGATCACTTCGTAGAGGAAGCTCGGACGCTGGTTCTCCTGCCAGTCGCCGGGCGAGAGCGCCTCGTCGGCGTCGGGCC
>JBFJXT010000286.1:0-2469 GCA_041623015.1 Thermoplasmatota archaeon
CACCATAGGTACGGCCAACACGAGTCAGGATGACGAGGCGCACCAAGTTGACAACCCAGAGTCCGAACAAGCCGGTGCCAAGGTATGCAAGGAGGCGGCGTTTGCTCAGTTGCTTTTGCCATCCATGAAGCGCTACGAGTCCACTGAACAGCACCATGGGGTAGAGCCCGGCGCAGACGAGGCCGACGCCGAGGGTCATGGATCCGCGTTCGGTGGGAAGCACGAAGCTGTTGCCCACCACGGCGAGATTGGTGCCGGTCCATTGCAGGAGCATGGCGGATGGCAGGACGACGAGCGCGTGGACGATGGGGGACGCGGCGGTTTCTCCGGTGCCGGCGCTAATGCCTGCGTTGAGGCTGAACATGGTCAGGGGCGCCAAGATGAGTGGGAAAGACCAGGCCACGAGGGTTCCAACATCGAGGCGTCGGATGCGGTGGTCAAGCTTGGACGCGGCAAATAACAACAGAACTCCGTAGGCAAGAATTCCCCATTCGGGGATGCTTAGATCGGAGCGGCGGATGAGGTTGTATCCGATGATGCCGGCAACACATATGCCGCCAATTGCGGCCACGAGTTTGCCGTGGCGCAAGTGTAATGGAGGCAATCCGACCACGAGCAATGCGAGGCCAACAACGAGGCTGATGGAGCCCGCAATGAGGGATTCGTGGGTGATGACTCGGAGGATGACGAGGATACCATACCCAGCTAGTCCTAGTCCCATCAGTGACCATAGGCTTCGCTTCATGGCTCGTCCGCTCCGTGTTGTTTTTGGATGCGGTGGCGCCGTCGTAATTGGACACGATTCCAGGCGCGCATTCGAATGTGGTCCTTGGGTGCTGGGTTGGTGCGTGGCATGGGGTGTCCTCCCGGTCGAGGGTATGAGAGTGAGTGGGTGATTGGAGACGATGTGGGTTCAGGGACAGTCGTGGTGTCCTATCGCTTGGCACATCGACGTGGCCGCGACTTAAGCGGCGGTCGTGACCCTGGAATCATGGGTCACGGGCGGGAATAAGAAAGTGGGGTCGAGCGAAGAGGTGGGGGTCTTCCTTGGGGTTGCATGCGATGACGGTGTGTTCATGCGCGGCGAGTCAAGGCAACGTAGGCAAGGCCACCGCCGACGACGGCAAAGAGGCCGGCAGCGATGGTGGGGAACACGGGAATCTCGACGCAGTCTTGGTCACCGGGGTACACATCTGCTGCTGCATCGTATTCATTTGGACATGGGGGGATGCAGTGCTCCACCAAGTTTGTTGTGGGTTCGTACGGATCGCACACCTGGTAATCGCCCTCGGCGCTGGACGGTGTGGGAATGAACAGGAGGAATGTGGCCAGCGTCACTGCCGTGAGGAGAATGACGTTTCGGCGGGTCCGTGCATGGATTTCGGATTGCATGGTATGTTCCTGGTGCTCGGGGGCACCAATGGAACGTGGGCGGCCTGATTCGATGAGGCTATGGGGACATGCTTGGAAGGACAAAATCAAGGGCCATTGGCCCAAAAAATATGGGACAAATGTGTGCCAAATGGAAAGCAACGGCCGGGCAAGTCAAGGGAGAAAATGACGTCGTGCAAGAATGAAAATGATGAATGAGGGCGAGCAAGGGGTTCAGTAGTAGGTGCGTTGGAATTGCCGTTCGGTGGTGGCACTTTCGTCGTCTGAGGGAGGACGTTTTGGGGCTTTGTGGCGCGAGGCACGGCGGGGCCTTGTTGGGCGGTCATTGCGAACGGTGCGGGTGACGGTTGTGGGTGTTTCGGGTCCCTCAGTTTGTGTCATGTGCGGTTTCCTGGAGCGCGCTTGGCGTCCAACTCAAGCTTGCCAAGCTCCTGCTTTTGGGGCTACAGGGACAATGATGCGGGTCACTGCAAGGTAGCGCTTCGAAGCGCTTCGAGGAGTCCAAGGGGGCCGCCGGCGTGGGTGGCGGTGTTGCGATTTCCTAGCACCGTGTCGAGGTGGTGGCAGGCGGCATCGAGGGGGATGTTGCCATCGAGGGATGCCTTGAGCAAGTGTAGGGTGGCGACGCGCACGTGGCCGGTGGGGTGCGGGGCGCTTCGTTGTGCTCCGGGGATTTGATGGGCATGGCGCCAGAAATGAACCCGATCAAGAAGGCCGTCGTGGGCTTTGTAATCGCTCAAGGTGTTGAGTTCCGCGTGCCGGAGCGCATTCGGCACGGCGGCGTGGGTGGCGCGGGCTGCGTGTTTCCATTGGGCAAGCGCGTCCAATTCGGGAGTGTCTTCGGGGCGAATCTTGTAGGAAAACGCCCACTGGAGTTGATCGTGAATAGAAACAAGAGACTGGGGCGCGCGTCCTTGGGCTCGCAGGGCTTGGTAGTGGTGCCAGCGTTCGGTTTGGCTTGGACCAAAGAATCCCGCCGAAAGCAAGTGGGTGTCGAGGACGGCGAGCAGTGCTTTACTTGCTTGCAGGCGTCGATCTGCATCACTGGCGGTGGAATCGGTGACAAGGAGCAAACCA
>JBFJXT010000287.1:0-2464 GCA_041623015.1 Thermoplasmatota archaeon
CCCCGCCATGCACCAGGTCTTCGCGCTTGAGCCAAATGGTGGCGCCCGCCTCCTCGCCAGCCGCGTGAGCCGAGAGCCGGTCGCATCGGTATAGGGGTGTTGCACGGCCGCCGTAATGGGTGTGATACGCAGCGAGTTCGGCGTTGAATTCATCGTCGTCCTTGGCCTCCAGAAACGCCGCTTCCAATTCCTGAACAACAGGCATCAGGGTCTCAGCGACCCAGCGGCCTCCAAATTCCCCAAAGTAGCCGTTGGCGTCGGGTCCAGTCATGCGTTGTGCGCCTCCTTGATGAATTGTTGAACTCCTGCAGCGTCCTTGATACCAGGGGATGATTCCAATCGGCTGCTGGCATCCGCGCCCCATGCGCCTGTTTTGGCGATGGCGCTTGCTACGTTGTCTGCGGCGAGGCCACCGGCAACGAGGGAGAACCGGCCGGGCTTCACGTGCTTGGCCGACGCGCCCCAATCATGAGTCGTGCCTGCGCCACCGGTTCCATGTTTTGACGGGGAATCCAAGACCACGCCAATGCCAGTTTCGGGCGTGGCATCGTCGGGCCCAACCGCGTGCAGCACCTGGGTTGGGATGGCGGTGAGGCTGTGGATCCATTCTTCGTCGGGCTGCAAGCGGGTAAGTTGTACGAAATCTGGACGGGCAACACGGCACCATTCTCGCACTTCCCATGCGTCTTCATGCGGCGTCACCAACACGGTGCGCAATCCCCGCTGGTGGGCGTGATCGGAGAGCTGTTGGGCCTTCAGGGCGCCAATGTTTCGTGGTGAATCGGCACCCACGACGAACCCAACCAAGTCGGCGCCTGCCTCGGCGGTGAGGTCAACGTCTTCATGGCGTGTGATACCGCAGACCTTGGCAAGCGGTCGTTTGAGAGCTCGCAGCCACAAGCCGGGGTCGGTGCTTTTTGCAAGGTGGGTCCCCACGAGCACGGCCGAGGCGCCGGCGACTTTGGCAGCCAATCGGCTGGCTCGGTCCTTGATGCCACTGAGGGCCACCACGGGACGGCCGGCCTGGCAAATGGTTTGAACGAGCGCACGGCTGCCTTCCACATCCAAGTGAAGGGTGTCGAGGTCGCGTGCATTGACTCCAAACAGGTCGGCATTGCTGAGCTTGGCTGTGTCCCAGTCGCTCGCTGTGAATACCTCCAGGAGCACTTCCAATCCCAAGGCGTGCGCCGCGTCCACAAGCTGTTCTCGTTGGGCTGGCTCCAAGCAGCGCTCAATGAGAAGCACAGCCGAGGCGCCATGGTGGGCCGCCAATTGAATCTGGGCTTCGTCCATGATGAAATCCTTCATCAACACCGGCAGGCCCGTGTGATGGGCAAATCGAAGCAAGTCTGGTGAACCGTCAAACCAGTCCTTGTCTGTGAGCACGCTCAGCGCGGTGGCGCCTCCTTCATGGTATGCGGCCAGCAGCACTTGGGGGCTGGTTTTCAAGAGGCGACCCTGGCTTGGGCTCTTGGGTTTTAGCTCAGCGATGACGGCTGCGTCCTCGGTTTTGAGGGCCTGGAGCAGGCTGCCATTGGAGGCGAGCGCTGGGCCTTGTGGGGTGTAGATGCCTTGATGGACGCGACGTTGGGCGTCCTCAAGAAACTGGGCCAGGTGGCCCATCGTCGCCTCCGCGTTCTTCGGCGCCGGGCTCATCTTGGACCCGCGTGGATTCAATGACGTTCTTGCCCACAACGAGGCCGATGGCACCAAAGCCGATGCTTAGAATGAATGAAACGACCGCCATGGCGCCGAGGTACTTGGCGGTGGGCGTGAGGATGACACTGCACGTGCCTTCTTCGGCCGCTTCTACGTCGGTGAAGGTGCCGGGTTCGTCGGCGCCGCCTGCGCAGTCTTGAAGGCCCACGGTGTAGCCCATGAGGAGCCAAACACCTAGGAGAAACAGGCAGGAGAAGAACAGCTTGTTCATCCAAATGGCGCCGGTGCGCATGCCCTTGTAGAGGAAGCCTTCTTCGATGGTAAATTCGGCGTCCTGAAGGATGCGGGGCTTCTCACTCGGCGCGTTGCCGTCTTGACCTTCGCTCATGGTTGTGTCGCGGCGAGGTAGGCGTCTAATTTGGCGTTGCCGTCCCTGCTTTGCAGCAACGAGCGAGCCAATTCCAGGCCTGAGGCTAGGTCTGGGCAGGCTTCAGCGGCCACCAATCCGAAGGCGACATTGAGGGCAACGGTGTCCAAATGGGCCGGGGTCGCCGTGCCATCCAGCACAGATCGAAGCACCGAAGCAGCATCTTCAGCAGCCACGGCGGCGATGTCCTCAGGCTCGCATCGGGCGATGCCAAGCGTTTGTGGGTCAAGTTGTTCCATGGGGCCAGCTTGGCCATTTTGGATGCGAACAAAGGTGATTATGCCACAAGGCGTTGCTTCGTCAAAGCCGGGCAAGCCATCGGGGTCGTGGCCGTGGAGCACGAAGCCGCTTTTGCAGCCTAGCTTGGCGAGCGCTTCA
>JBFJXT010000288.1:0-2452 GCA_041623015.1 Thermoplasmatota archaeon
CAGGCGCGGCGCTCGACTTCCGCCTCATGGATCCGGATGGCAAAGAAGCAGCCAACGGCTGGGGCGAAAGCGACTCCCACCGGTACGTCACCACGACCCTGCCGCCCAAGCCAGGGACTTGGAAGGCAGAAGTGACCGCCCAACAAGGCGCCGACGTTCACTTTTCACTCGCTGTTGAAACCCGCAAGGCAGAGCCCTTTGGCGCCATTGAGCGCACCTACACGGTGATGCCAGACGACTTTGCAGAAATCAACTACAACATGGCTCCCGGCGATCACTTCACGTTCGATTGGGAAAGCGACGGAGAGGTCTACTTCAATGTCCACTTCCACAAAGACGGAGCCACGGAGCGCCCCATGGAGTACACCGGCACAGCATTGGATGGGAACTTCACGGCCCCCATCACCCAAGTGTACAGCGTCTTGTGGCGAAACACGGGCGTTTTGCCGGTTGAAGTGACGGTCTCTACGGACGGCGTCTACCGCTTGCATTCCATGACGCGCGACGTTTCGGAAGCGTAAACGAGCCAGAGCAGGCTATTCAAGAAGCGCCAGAACCCGCGCAATGTTCGGGGTCATATCCATGGCGGTGGCGCCGGCTCCAAATTCCTTGGCCGACACTTCTCCGGCACGCCCCAATAGGTAGGAACTTGCGCACGCGGCCGCAAACGGCTTGGATCCGCGAGCTAGAATTGCACCCACAACGCCTGCAAGAAGATCTCCGGTTCCACCCACGGTCATGGTTGCATTGCCTCGATGGCAGGACCGTGTGATGGTGCCGTCACTCACCGTATCTTCAGCACCCTTGCAAAGAACGGTCACGCCGTTTTTTGCGGCATATTTTGTGACGTTCGCTGCCGTGGGTTTCAACCTAGAGAGGTCCTTGAATTCGCGTCCATGTGGCGTCAAAACCAACTGATGGCCAAATTGCTTCAGCAGCCCCGCGTCAATTGCGTCGAGTCCGTCGGCATCCACCACGACCATTTTTCCAGCAGTGCAGGACTTCTCTATGATGGCGCGGGCGGCATCGATTGACTCCTGATACGTTCCAAGGCCTGGGCCAATGATGATAGAGTCCACCCGTTCGAGCAGATTCGAAACCACGGGCACGGCCTCCATGGTGAGGTGGTCGCCAGGGCCTGCATCATGAATGAGCAAATCCGGGCCCCAGTTGCGCAGTGCAGTGGCTGCGTCGTGCGGCGTGACGATGTGCACCAAATCGGCGCCGGCACGGTATGCGGCTAAGCCTGCGTAATAGGGCGCACCCAAGAAGGGACCTCCTCCCACCACGAGCACCCGGCCGTTGTCGCCCTTGTGGCTGGTGGGCGCCGATTTTGGATAGCCAATGGCAAGGTCTCCGAATCCAATATCCGTTTCAGCCCGTGATGGGATTCCGATGGGCGCCACGTTGATGAATCCTGAATTCGATTCTGTCATGCCTGCTTTTTGAGCGTGGAAGGTCACCGTCTCATCGGGTCGAACCGAGAGCGGGCTGGCGAAGCCGCTTGGCAAATCGCAGGAAATAATCCGGCCTTTGTGTCCATTGATCCACTTGATGGCGGCATCATACGGTGCCCGGGGCTTGCCTTCCACACCAGACCCAAGCAAACAATCCACAACCACAGGCGCCGACTCAAATTGCTTGCGCCGCAGCCTTGACCATTGCTTCAGAGCAGATTCCGGCAACAACTCAAGAAACGCCTGAGTCGAGGCGCCTTTAATCGCCACCAATGGCTCCATCAACACCACCACGCAGTCAATGTTTCGCCGTAGCAGAATCGAAGCAGCGGCAAATCCGTCGCCTCCGTTGTTGCCCTTGCCGCACAAGAACACAACAGGCCCCCCGGCAGCATGGGGCTCAACGGCATCCGCCAGTGCTTGCCCTGCCCGTGCCATCAGGGAGTGAATGGAAACGCCAAGCTCCTCGCTGTTCAAGTCCAGGCGGCGAAATTCGAGTAGGGGAAGAGCTGCCACAGGGAGACATGGAAATCAAGGGACATTAGTTGCTACCGGTCCTCAATCACGGGCGACACAATCCAGCCGTTGGGGCATTTGGTTACCCAATAATTGCCCGAATGTGACCAGAATCTCTTTGAAGCACAGTAAGTCAGCCTAGATTCATGAAGTGGATTGTATTGACTCTTCTCATTGCTTCAATGTTGTCTGGTTGCACTGGCAACGATTCTGACAACACAGATGATTTGGATTCAACGAGCCAAGAAATCGTAGATTCTCAGGGCGCCGGAGCCAACAACGAAACTCTGCAAGACCCAGGGCCAAACACGGACAACGAAACGGCCAGCAACTCGCCCGTGAATTTGGAGGAGAACAGCACCATTTTACACCCTAAGCCATCCGGTGTCGTCATCGCCGTGCTGGACAACGGAATTGAGCCGACGCATGAGGCATTTGTCGAAGGCCAAGTGGTTGCATGGTATGATTTTGGCCGTGAA
>JBFJXT010000289.1:0-2448 GCA_041623015.1 Thermoplasmatota archaeon
ATGGACAGCGCGGACAGCCCCGAAACCCACACGTGAGGCCCTCCGAAGATGCGAGGGGCCAAGCAAAGAGCGAATAAGGCCCCTTAGTCATCAAAGGCCCATGGACGCCGTGGTGCTTGCGGGAGGTCGAGGGAGCCGCATGATGCCGCTCACCATTGATCGGCCCAAAAGCCTCCTTGTGGCAGCAGGCCACCCTGTCATTGACCCAATGATGGATGCCTTGAAAGCGGCCAGAGCCCGAGACATCACCGTCGTCGTCGGCCACGGGCACGAAGCGCTACAAGGATACCATGGAAATGGCGCCCGCCACGGATTGAGCGTCCAATACGTCCACCAGCCCCGCCCGGCAGGACCCGCCGATGCGCTTCGCCGCCTAGACATGACTGCCCTTCCGGACTGCGTGCCAGTGCTCCCCGCAGACGGCTGGATGAGCGAAAAATTGGTCAAATCCCTCCTTGATGGCACCGATCCCGCCGCCGTTCGCGCCCTAGATGGCTTCCAGCCACGCCACGGCCTGCCGATCGTCAACGGAGGCCGCCTTGAGCGAGTGGACGAAGCACACCCATCTCAGACCAACGCCGTGGCCCTTGCTGGCGCTTACCGATTGCCGCGAGAGTTGCTAGAAACCCTTCCCGCTGACCACTATGGGCTGCGGGGTGCCCTCAACGGGCACATGGAGGCCCACGGCCCCTGGAAGGTACTTGATGCTCGGCGCTCTGATCTTGCCGACCTCGTCACCGGGCACGACCTCATTGAACTCAACAGCCGACTCATGCCCCGTTGCCTGGACCAACGTGAAGGCACCATCCACTCCAGCGCAGTGCTCGAAGGCAACATCCAACTGGGGCCCAACAGCACCATTGGCCCCGGCGCTGTCTTGCAAGGCCCCGTTGTACTTGGCGATCACTGCCACGTTGGAGCCGGCGCCATTCTTGGCCCCGGAACCAGTGCTCGAAATCACGTGCGCATCGACGCAGGCGCAGTCCTGTCTGACTGCGCCCTTGCCAGCAACATCCACGTGGGGGCCCAGAGCCAAATTGAACGGGCCTACCTTGCAAACGGCGCCCGCCTCGGTCGCCGCGTCCTGTGCGCCGGAACCAACGGTATCATCATCGGGCCCGATGACAAAGTGGATGACGGCGCGGTCATTCTCGACGGTGTGCTGGGACACAACAGCCACATCCACGCCGGACGCACCGTGCAAAACGTCCCCGACAACGGAGTGGCAGTCTAATGTGTGGCATCGTCGGCATCCACGGGCTCAAAGGGGCCGCCAATCGTACACAAAACGCCCTCGAACGCCTCGAATACCGAGGCTACGACTCCGTCGGGGTCGCCTGGAACGAGCAAGGCGTTGTGGACTGCAACAAGGTCACCGGCCGCGTCCGCGCCCTTGAATTGGACTCCCCTGGCGACGAAACGGTCGCCATCGGCCACACGCGCTGGGCCACCCATGGCAGCGTCACCGCCGAAAACGCCCACCCGCACCTAGATGCCACCGGTCGATTCGCCGTGGTCCACAACGGCACACTCGCCAACGTGTCCGCCCTGCGCCGCGAACTCGAAGCCGCTGGAGCGGTCTTTCGAAGCGAAACGGACTCCGAGTGCCTTGTCCATCTCTACAGTCAAGCCAGGCAAACCCAAGCGCCCCTTGACGCCCTCAACACGCTCCTGGCACACATCACCGGCACCTACGCCTTCGTGATTTTGGACAGTGAAGCAGACGCGCTGCTGTTTGCCCGCTACCAAACCCCGCTCGTTGTCGCCCCCACGCAAGATGGAACCGTTTTGGCCAGCGACGTCACGGCGCTTCTCGATCACGGCCGGGATGTCATCTACCTCGAAGACGGCGACCGGGGCATCATCGACCAAGGCGGATTGCGCATGTGGGATGCAGACGGACACGTCACCACCCCCGGCACCACCCGCATCGATTGGAGTCCAGAAGAAGCGGAACGCAGCGGCCACGAGCACTTCATGGCCAAGGAAATCCACGAAGTGCCCGCAGCACTCAACCGGTGCCTAGGAGGGCGCCTAGACGGTCCCCTTGACATCCCCGAATCTCTGCTGGCCGACGCGCAACGCATCGTCATGGTGGGATGTGGCAGTAGCTTGCAAGCGGCTCGTGTGGGTGTTCACTGCTTCGAAGCCTGGGCCCACTTGCCCACCCAAGCAGTCAACGCCAGCGAAATTGCCTCACGCCCGCCCCTGGAGCCCGCCGACACGCTCTACATTCTGCTCAGCCAAAGCGGCGAAACCCGAGACATTCTGCTTGCCATGGAACGGCTGCGCGCCTGTGGCTACCCCATGATGGCAATCACCAACGTGCGCGGCAGCACCCTGGAGCGATCTGTTCCAAGCATGATGCTTCGCGTGGGCCCAGAAGTGGCCGTGGCCGCCACCAAGAGCTACGCCGCCCAAGTGGCCTGCATCGCCGCCATCGCCCTG
>JBFJXT010000290.1:0-2427 GCA_041623015.1 Thermoplasmatota archaeon
CCCGACCAGGCTCCGAAACGGGACTCTTGGAAGTAGGCTATAGCATCGCCAAACCCCACCAAGGCCAAGGCATCGCATCCGAGGCACTGCGGTTGGTACAAGCGTTCATGCGAAACTCGATGCAGGATGTTGGGCTCGAGGCGTTTTGCCACCCAAACAATGCCGCATCCCGGCGCGTATTGGAGCGCTGCGACTTTTTGGGGCCAAAAATCAGTGAAGACAGGCGGATGCGATACGTTTGGGTCGCCGCCAGCCCCCTTCCCACCCTTTTATGACCATCTCTCTATGGGCGATGCAATGAGCGACCAACCCGTCATCGTCGGCGCCTGCCGGACGCCCATCGGCAAGTACCTAGGCGGCCTGTCTCCCCTGAAGGCCACGGAGCTTGGCTCCATCGCAATTCGCGAAGCCCTCGAGCGATCCGGCGTGCCCTCGGGCGACGTGGAGGAAGTCATCATGGGCAACGTGCTCCAAGCGGGCCTTGGCCAAAACCCGGCCCGCGCCGCAGCGCTTGGCGCCGATGTGCCCGACTCGGTTCCTGCATTCACCGTCAACAAGGTCTGCGGCTCCGCGCTCAAATCCATCATGCTCGCCGCCCAAGCCATCAAGGCCGGCGACCGCACCGTCGTCATCGCAGGCGGCATGGAATCCATGAGCAACGCGCCCCACTTGCTTCTGGGCAGCCGCCAGGGCCTGCGCCTTGGCGACGGCAAGCTCATCGACCACATGGTCCACGACGGCCTATGGGATCACTACAATGGATTCCACATGGGCGAAACTGGCGAAATCGTTGCCGAGCGCTACGAAGTGACCCGCGACGACAGCGACACCCTCACCGAAGGCAGCCACAAGAAGGCCGCCGCCGCATGGGCCGCTGGCGACTTTGACTCCGAAGTGGTGCCCGTCACCATCAAAGGACGCAAGGGCGACACCGTGGTCAGCCAAGACGAAGGCATTCGCGCAGACACCACCGCCGAAGGCATAGCCCGCATGAAGCCGGTGTTCCGCAAGGACGGTCAAGTGACCGCCGCCAACGCCAGCCAACTCAGCGACGGCGCCAGTGCAGTCATCGTAGTGGACAAAGCCTACGCCGAGGCCAACAACCTCCCGATTCTTGCCGAAATTGAGGCCTACGACTCCAGCGGCACCAAGCCCGAATGGGTCATGGAAGCACCCATCGTGTCCGTGCGCAATTTGTTTGCCAAGACTGGCCTCACCATCGACGACATCGACTTGTTCGAGCACAACGAAGCGTTCGCAAGCGCCTCCTGCGCCGTCGTCAAGGAACTGGGTGTCCCCGCCGAGAAATTCAACGTACACGGCGGCGCTGTTGCCCTTGGCCACCCCATCGGTGCCAGTGGTGCCCGCGTGCTCACGACCCTGATTTACGCGCTCAAACAGCGCGGCGGTGGCCGTGGCCTAGCGACCCTGTGCCTCGGCGGCGGCAATGCCGTGAGCATGACCGTCAAGGTCAACTAAACCCGGGAATCCCCGAGAACGGCAGCCAATCAAGCCCGAGCCAGGGGTGTCTGGCCTACGCTGAGCGCCGCCAGGCCTTCGACTGAGGCTGGCTTGGAGCCGCCGGTGCCCGTCGAGCCCTTTTCAAGCCCATCCCCGTGCCGGACCCCATGGCAATTTCCCGCATCGGTGTCGTTGGCGCCGGACAAATGGGCAACGGAATCGCACAAGTGGCCGCCGTGGCCGGCTTTGACGTGGTCATGGTCGACATCAAGCAAGCATTCGTCGACGCCGGCGAAGCCAGCATCCAAAAGAGCCTCGGGAAATTTGTCTCCAAAGAAAAAATCAGTCAAGCCGACGCCGACGCCGCCCTTGGCCGCCTCACCATCAGCACCGACAACGCAGCCCTCGCCGACTGCGACCTCGTCATCGAAGCAATCATCGAAAACGAGACCATCAAAAAGAACCTCTGGCAAGAACTGGACGGCATCGTCAAAGACACGGCCATTTTTGCCAGCAACACCAGCAGCATCCCAATCACCGTCCTTGGCAGCGCCACCAAGCGCCCGAGCCAATTCATCGGCATGCACTTCATGAATCCAGTGCCGCTCATGAAGCTCATCGAAGTCATCAAGGGCCACGAAACCAGTGACGAAACCGTCGCCGCCGTCTACGAAGTTGGCGCCAAAATGGGCAAGGACTGCCACGCCTGCAACGACTACCCCGGCTTCGTCAGCAACCGCATCCTTTGCCCGATGATCAACGAAGCGATCTTCACCCTCCAAGAAGGCGTTGGCACCGCAGAAGACATTGATGCCATCATGAAGAAGGGCATGAACCACCCCATGGGCCCCCTCACCCTCGCCGATTTCGTGGGCCTCGACACGCTCCTTGCCATCATGGACATCCTCTACGCCGGCTTCGGCGACCCCAAATACCGCGCCGCCCCGCTGCTTCGCAAAATGGTAC
>JBFJXT010000291.1:0-2426 GCA_041623015.1 Thermoplasmatota archaeon
CCCTGGGCCCAGGCGGTTCGGAATCCCAGGTGGACTCCAGCGAGGGTGCTGCCGTTACCAATGGGACATCCAATCGCTTTGGGCATGTCCTTGAGGCGGGTGACGATTTCTTCGGCGATGCGGCTGTATCCAGCAAGAGTCCGCAAGGTGTTGGGGCCGCCCGGGTTGGCGTCGAAGAATTCGCTTTCTTCGGCAAATCGTCGGCTTTCTTGCACCGCATCTTCGTATTGGCCTGGGACCGGGTGCACGTTGGCGCCGAGTTCCTGCATCAGTTCGATGCGTTCGCCTCGGAAGTCTTCAGGAATGAAAATGTGGCATTCGAGGCCGTAGACGAAAGCCGCGTGGGCGATGGCGACGCCGAAGTTGCCACAGGAGCCGACACTGACCCCTTTGGCGCCGTGGGCGGCCGCATCTCCCAATTCAAGGCGGGCGATGCGGTCTTTTTGGGTGCCGGTGGGGTTGCTGCCTTCGAGTTTGAGGCGGAGATTTTGGAGCCCCGTGACCTTGGACAGGTTTTTCGACTTGAGAAGGGGGGTATCACCGACACGGCGACGGAGGGTCGTTCGGGGGTCCATGATGGTTCCCACCGCCCATGATACTTAGGAGGACTGACACGGGGAGCAAGAGAATGAACATCCATGTCCGATTATGGACAAGATGCGACGATATCGGGCCGATGAGTCCCTTTGTCCCCTTGCACCCTTTTGCCTTGAGGCCTGCTAGCCTGCTGAGTCGGGCTACTGTCCTCGGCGACTAAACTTGGGCTTGCGCTTCTCTACGAATGCCGAAACGCCCTCGCGGAAATCCGCAGTGCCACCGGCGGCGGCGATGAGGCCGCGCTCCAAGTCCAAGTGCGTGACGAGGTCATTTTGCAAGCTTCCTTCGAGGAGTCGCTTGGTGCTCTCAATGCTGTGGGGCGCCCATTGGCTCCAGCGGCGAGCCAACGCGACCGCCGTCTCCAACAGCGCTTCAGGGGCGACAATTTCATCCAGCAAGCCAAGGCCGTGCGCCGTCTCCGCATCCATCACTTCATTGTCCATGAAGAACCGCTTCGTGCGAGCAAAGCCAATCAAACGAGGCAGGAACCACGTGCTTCCACCGTCAGGGCTGGCACCGATGCCAAAGTACCCGGCTGCAAACCGCGCCGCGGGGGAGCCCACGCGGGCATCTGCCGCCAGTGCAAGGCCGAGGCCACCGCCTGCCGCAACTCCATTGACTGCGGCGACGAACGGCTTGTGAGATCCATGCAAATCCCACAGCATCGGGTGCAAATTCTCGGTAGCGGCCAGGATGAAATCGCTGGTGGCGCCTTCTTGATTGGCTTGGTGGAAACCGCCCACATCGGCACCCACGGAGAAGCCCTTCCCGCTGCCTGTGAGGACAATGGCGCCCACGGATCCATCATCAAGGAGCCTCGTCACTTCGGTGCGCAAAGATTGCAGGAATTCAGGATCAAAGCTGTTCATGCGGTCGCCGTTTTCCAGCGTGATGATGGCAACACCGTCATCATTTCGCACCGAGAAGGACATGGGGGCGCCAAAGAGGCCCCGGGAAAGGAGGTTTCGACCGATTGTCTGCACGCGCGCTGTCAATTTTTTAGCCAATTTCTTTGGCCCTCATGCCCGAACCCCCAAGCCGCCGCGTTGCACACCTACAAGAGCAACGAAGGCCCCAGTTGATTTGGTTCATGATTATCATCAGCAACACGGAGGGGTATCTAGGCCGAATCGTTGCGCAGCGATTGGTTCGATTCAATCACCCAGCCGCCGTGCTCTCCGGCCAGCCAACTGCATTGCGGGCGTCCCTTGCACAGGAAGTGCCTGGCCTCGATGTGCGCAATGCAGGAGACTACTCTGCGCGCGCCCTGCGCCGCTGTTTGGGCGACGCCACCACGTTGCTACTGCTCTCAAGCCCTGGTCAACCCCAGGATCAACACGAAGGTGCCCTGCTCGAAGCGGCCACATCCCTAGGCATTCCTCATGTGATGCGCGTCGGCATGGCGCTAGCTCGCCCGGATGCCTCAAGCATTATGCTGCGCGGCCACTGGCAATCGGATCAAAAATTGGCCAACAGCGGCCTCCACCACACCCTGATTCACCCCCACCTGTTTCACCAGGATTTGTTTGAGTTTGCAGAAGATGTGCGCGCCGGGACCGACATTCTAGATCCAACACACGGCGCCCAGATTCCCTACGTGGATGTGCGAGACGTGGCTGATGCAATCGTAGGATTGCTGACCCAAATCGTCCACCGAGGCCAATCCCACGAATTGACGGGGCCCCGCGCCTGGACACTGGCGGAAGTTGCCCAATTGCTGAGCTACAACGTCGGCCACACCCTGCAAGCAGTCGACATTGAAGCCCAAGCGTTCGCCGAGCATCTCATGGAGACCGGGCACTTACAACGCGAGGCCCTGGAAATTGCCC
>JBFJXT010000292.1:0-2373 GCA_041623015.1 Thermoplasmatota archaeon
CGCCGGTGAGATCCAAATCCATGCCGCACCCTGGCTCAAATCCTTCACATGTATCGGTGCCGGATGTCTCTCCAGATGCCGTAACTCCCAGAATCAGCAACAGTATGCCGCCCATACCTAGCCCAACAGACCATTTTTGTAGCTTATTCACGCTCTGATTATGTTGAAGTAGGAATATAAGGATTATTGAATTGCATCTTGTGGGGACATTTCCCGTATAGCTTGAGGCTTAACGGCGCATTCACAATTTCAATTGGGTCGAACCGTACCATTCTGCCTGGAACACCACCAAATGGCGTGGTGCATTGGGACTTCTGTGTCTTGGCCGCCTGCCACGGTCACGGTTTCGCCGCCAAGCGTTAGTGTGTCACTGTTGCGGGCGGTGAATTTGACGGGAGCATCGGAGAATGCCACGGCGTCTCGGAAGGGGTCGAAATCCTTCAGTTCGTCCAAGTTGAGACGGACCACTTTGAGCCCAGTTTTACCGTGCAGGCTTTCGGGCAAGCGAATGAGGCGCTTCACATCGGCGGTGACGGGCTCGTCCGTTTCGCCCTTGCTTAGCGGCAGCGCTGCTTGGCCAAGCACTTCCTTAGCGATGCGCTTGACGACGCCGCCTTGTTCCAGGTAGCCTTTCTGGATGCGGTCCAGTTTTTCAGGAGTGAAATTGGCGATGAAATCGTCGGCGCCCTTGGGTCCGATGTGATCCATGGACAGGAGCCAAGCGCGGGCATCGGCGGGATCTGATTCAAGCACACGCTCGCGAAGCACCGACACAAGGCCGCGCGTGAGGCGTCCGCGCCAGCCGGGGGCGGTGGAGGGGTGGATGAATTCGGCTTTCACGGGCTTGGCGTACATGCCGGAACCGCGCATCCCGACGGTTTTCTCCCAGATGAACGGGTCCAGGTCCGGTTCGTTGCTGCCTTGCTTGGTTGGGACCTTGCCGGTCACATAATCAACCACCTCGCGTCGGCCTTTTTGATCCAGTTGCAGCAGCGCGGGGGCGGTGACGTGGGCGTGATAGCCGCGTCCCCCACTGAAGGTTAGCCAGACGTCTTTCTCGTCGATGCCCAAATCGCCCAGTAGGAATTCCTCTAGGAGGGTGCGGAATTTTTTCTTGACCAATTCCAGTTGCTCCGGCAAGCCCATGGTTTCACCGCGAGCGGCGGCGGCTTCCGCTTCCGCTAGGTGATCGGCGTCCAAGTCGAAGATCAGCTCGGCGCCAAGCCATTGCTTGTCCAGCATGCGCATCTCGCCAGGCCGGCGGTAGTAAGCAGTGCTGTAGTAGCAGGAGTGGGGTCCGCGCCAGGCGAGGTAGTTGTGGAACCTGCTGGCATTGTCGTAGGCACGGTGTCGCACAAACGGCGGCGGGCCCGGTTTGTCTGGCCAGAGGATGAAGCCAAATTCGCGGCGCGTGAACCGATCTGGCATGCGCGGCGGGTTGACCTTGTAGTACGAACCAAAACTTCGCTGTAGCCAGTCAATGGTGGATGCCACCGCGGGGGGAAATTGTGCCGGTGGGCCAGACGGCGGAGGCGGATTAGCCACGGGTGGCCTCCGGGTTTGCAGTGGGTGCCGCGGCCGCAGGTGCCGCAGCGTTCGTGTTGCCACCGGTTTGCTCGGCAACGCGGGCGGCCTTCTCTTGGTCCTCCTTTTGGAACCGGAGGCGCGCTCGGTAGTAGCTCAAAGGGTGCTTGATTTTGGCGCACAATCGATCGCGCTTTTCCAAGGGACACACACCATTGGTTTGCATGGTGGCACAGCCGGGCGGCGTGTATTTTCCAACGCTTTGTTCGCCGGCAATGTGCGTCACTTGGTAACGGGATTTTTCGGGGTCGAAATTGGGAATGGCGCGGAAGTAATCGATGATGTCGTCCGCGGTCATGCCGATTGTGGCAAGGAAACTTGCAATGGCAAACCGAGCATGGTGGGTAATCATCTCGCCGTCCTTCATTTGCCCAAAAATATGGACAATGCACGGTGGGAACAAGTGCGTCTGCACGGGTCCAAAGTCGCCGGTGTTCCATTTTTCCTTGGCCTTTTCAATTTCCGGCTTAACCCAATCCAGCAGTTCCGTGAGATTTTCTCTAATGTATTCCGAAGATTTTGAATTAAAGTCTGTATCAAGCTTCCCATGCAATTCGTTTAGAACCTTCTGGTGGAGGAGGTCCTTGACCTCTGATGGCTCAAGAATGACATATCCATCCTTAACAACCCGCACAACGAGTTTGCCAAGACTATCAAATTCACTGGGGTTATTCAAGTAATCAGAAAAGTGAATTGACATTTCTGTGCGGTTTATGAACGAAGCTGCTTGGCGGAGACTTGAGTCACCAGCTGCGGTAGCCTCCCAAGTTTCTTTCACTTGAATAGGCA
>JBFJXT010000293.1:0-2360 GCA_041623015.1 Thermoplasmatota archaeon
AGAAGCAAACCTAGAGCGAACGCTCACGCTCATCGACCAAGCCGCCAAGGCCGGCGCCAACATCGTTTGCTTGCAAGAGCTGTTTCTTGGGCCCTACTTTTGCCAAGAAGAAGACCACGCCGAATTTGACCGTGCAGAAGCTGTGCCCGGCCCCACCACAGACACCTTGTCCAAGAAAGCGGCCGAACACCACATTGTCATCCTTGCAAGTCTCTTCGAGCGCCGCGCCAAGGGACTGTACCACAACACCCTCGCCGTGCTGGACGCCGACGGCAGCTACCTTGGCAAGTACCGTAAAATGCACATCCCAGACGACCCGCGGTTCTACGAGAAATTCTACTTCACCCCAGGTGATCTCGGCTTCAAAGCATGGGACACCCACTACGGCCGCATCGGCACCCTCGTCTGCTGGGACCAATGGTACCCAGAAGCCGCTCGCCTCACCGCCTTGCAAGGCGCAGACATTCTGTTCTACCCCACCGCCATCGGCACCTGGCACGGTGAAATGGAAATCAAGGACGAACAACTCAACGCTTGGCAAGCAGTGCAACGAGGACACGCCGTCGCCAACAACGTCTACACCGTCGCCGTCAACCGAATCGGCACGGAAGGCGAATTGGACTTCTGGGGCCACAGCTTCGTCTTTGGCCCAGCGGGCGAGACCGTCGCTGAGCTTGGCGAATCTGAGGAGGTGCACATCGCAGAAGTGGACTTGGACCGCATCGAAACCGTGCGCCGAGGCTGGCCGTTCTTGCGCGATCGCCGCGTGGATGCCTACGAAGACATCAACCGGCGCTTCGTAGACGACCCCTGATTTTCACTCATCCCGAGAAATACTCAAGGGGCTGGCAAATTCTCGTTGCCCATGCTTCGCTCTGCGCTGCTCTCATTCCTCTTTGTCACAACTGCCCTCTACGGACTCGTGCCAACGGCTACCGCCGACGGCAACCCAGAGCTCCCCGTTTGCTCAGGCGAACTCTTGCAGAGACCTTGCGAACTGGACAGCACTCAATCGGCTTCCAATGAAATTTGTGAAGGCGACACGGAGTACTTCTCCTGCTGCCTCTATGGCATGGGCGTTGGATTCTTCGTCAAAACCAGCCGGCCCCGCGCGGTAGGCGAACACCCAAATTGCTGGCAAAGTGCCGACGCCAGCGCCACCGCCCCAGATACCTGCGAAGGAAACACTCAGTACTACTCCTGCTGCCTCTGGGGCATGGGCATCGGCTTCTTCGTGCAAACCTACCCCAAAATCGTCGTGGGCGAACACCCAAATTGCTGGCAAAGTGCCGACACCAGCGCCGCCGCATCCGCCAACCCGTCGGTCCTTGGCCCCGAGCACGTGGCGCCCATGTTCTGTGATGGGGCGAGCTGGACCCAATACTGGGAATGCTGCCTTTACGGAATGGGAATTGGATTCCACGTGGACCTAAGCAATCCCCGCAATGTGGTTGGCGGACATTCCAATTGCTGGCAAAGCTAGGCCCTCCAAGTTGCGTGCGTGAATCATTTCGCGGACCCAGCACACAACTTCATAAATGGCCCAAGTCGGTTTGGCCCTCGACCTGGGTCGGCAACGCCTGCCAACACCACCACACATTGGCAAGTGATTGTAGTTCCCCACCTCGATCCAGGTCCTTTTTCTCTTCCTCACTTGGAGGGCAAGCCGGAGGAGAAGGACAAGGCTCGCTCAACCCATACGCGCAGTTGATCATCGTCTGCGATCGCTTCTGGCAATACGTACATCATGCTCGGCATGGGCCGGCCTGTGAAGTCCATGTCCGCCGTGTCCGGCTCCGTGCGGTACTCGGCAACCAATTCTTTGGACAATCGAAGCATCATTTTGTCGCCAACAATCCCGCAGGCCATGTTGCCTCGATCCATGAAACAAAGGCCGCCGAACATTTTCTTTTCAGAGACGTGCCCCGGCATGGCATCTCGCATCCGTTGCGCCAGTCCCTCGTCGTAAACCATACGCACCTCAATTCCGCACCGCTATTTTGGCGGCAGCGTTCGTACAAATTCCAAGGCCCGATCCATCCAGGCCTCCAGTTGCTCGTCCTCAGCCACGTCATCTTGAGACACCAAGAACCAGCCCGCCATCGGCTTGCCCTTGCCCATGGGATCAAAGGGCGCAACGCCCTCGGTGGCGGCATCCGCATCGGGGCCGAGGCGAACAAGCATCTCCTCATTGGCAACACCGAAGGCCATGTTGCCCTCGTGGATCCAACAACGAGCCCCGAACACGTTTTTTTCGTGCAAATCGGCCGGCACAACCTCTCGAAGGCGAGACGCCAAGACCTCGTCGTAAGCCATGAGGCTGCATTTTCGTCTTGCACTTGTTCTTGCCGGATGGGACC
>JBFJXT010000294.1:0-2322 GCA_041623015.1 Thermoplasmatota archaeon
GCCTTGGCGTACTCCAGGTTGAACCACAGGGGATTGTAGTTCATGGTCTGGGTGGCGAAGCCGATGGCCTCGTCGCGGGTGAACGTCTTGCCCCACTTGTGGCGCAGCACCATCCCCGGCTCGAACTCGTCCCAGTAGCGGCCCTTGGGGAGGGCACGTTCACGGATGTCCGTCATGCAGCACGCGGCGCACGGATGCGCGCTACTTGAACGCCTTAGTGGAGCCGCAGCGCGGCTTCGGTGGCCGGACCGTTGCGCCAACGGCTCACGAGCCCAGGAAGAATGGAGGAGGCAGAAAAGGCATGACTGCGCGTCGTCCTAGGCGCTGTCACTTTGGGCAAGGTTCGCCAGCAAATCCGCAAGCGCGTCGAAGGTGCCGCCTTTGATACACCGACCCGATGTTTGCGCCGTTCCAGTATTTACCCACAAATCGCAGGCGATCCAATGGTAATCGCCCATGCCCTCATCGCCGCAATTGCTCCACTCCTCGCCGTTTAGGTCGCCGTCGTCGGAGCAGAAGTAGCATTCCGTGTCAACGTTACCGATGCAGCGGTTTTCCTGCATTTGGATGCTTGTCGAGATTTCGATTGGATCGGCCTGGAGCAACAGAGCTTCTGGTGCCAGGGCCTGGGCCATCGGGGTCAGCATCAGGGCTGCCAGCGCAACCATGTACAGTGTTTGTTTCATGAACTCACCTGACCGGGAGAACCGATCGACCCATCATTGACCTCTAGGAAAAGAAGTCGTATAGTGGTTTATGGGGCCGTGGCCGGTTCCTGGCTGCCACAGGAGCCATCGGCCCGCGTAGGCAGGTAGGTTGCTGCCGTTTCCCACCCATCCACGACGCGCTAGGGCGTCGCTGTGGGCGGCCTTTGGCGCCGAGCCACGCATTCCATCCGCATTTTGAGCATGAAACCGTCCTCTATGCGCAACCCCCCCGCCGCACACGTTTTTGTGTTGTTCGCCCATGGCCGACGGCGATGGCGCCACCCCTCTCCTTCACCTACCACTTAGCGGCAACTTTTTTCCAATTTATTGTAGCGGGGGCACTTCTGACCGGACGGCGAAGCTTCGTTCGTTTTGCCTTCGCTTTCGTCATTTTGCTCAGCGGTTTTGAGACGCTGGAGTTCGCCCTGGGCAGCATGGGCCACTCGATGCTCAGCATCGCGCAGTTGGAGGCTGTGGACATCCTGATCGCGCTGAGCCTTCCCTTCGTTCTGCTCCACGTCCCCCGGCCGGCGGGACTCCGCAAGCTCGTAAACCTACGCCTGCGCGGCTCGGAACGGGATGTGCGCGACCTGCTATCCATCCTCATCGCGCAGTGGGAGACATTCGACTTCGACTACGTCCGCACGCACGCTGGCGCGCACCGAGTGGGCGCCGCGTTTCAGCGGTTCGCACGTGAAGCCAAATCCGAGCGGCAACGGCTGGGGCTCGCAACCTGAACGCGCGGCCGTGGCATTCATTTCTTGTCGGATTCAAGTCCGCTGGCCCGATTGACGCACTTGCGGCAATAGGCTGTGGCCCACGTCTCCGGGCAGCCATCCTCTCTCTCAATTTCGCGGCTTTGGAATTCACAATGCTCCTTTTCCGCATACGACCTGCAGCCCGAGCACCAAACCTCACTCCTTGTTGAGCTACAGATTGCGCACCGCAATGTTCGTGAATCAACATCGTCCGGCACGACTCTCCTGTGGCCTGTAATGACGACGGTTTTCAGCGTGGACTTATGCAGCGGTTGGGGCAGCTCCCCGCAGCCTTGCGGACACCATCCAAGGGACAAGTATTCATCCACATCAGGCGGATCATCCGCCGGTAGGCCCGGCAACAGGCACGAGATCAGGCGTATCCACGTCGAATCATGGCCCTCTTGTATTTCTGGAAAACGTATATTCACTTGCGAGAAATCGTAGAACAAGGATGTACTCAATTTAGCAAAAACTCCAAGGCCAAGTAGAACGGCGCCCACCAACTTAAGCGGGCTGCGGGGCACCAGCCGGTGCGTAAATTCATCTCGGCAGTCGTGGAGGGCTCGAATGCAGTCCTTGACGGTCGGCGCGTTCTTGCTATTCGATGAATGTTTTACGAATTCGGGGATTTGGTCGTACGGATTCTGCCCGGCGCCGGGAAAATGCTCGGCCACTCTTTCGAAGACCGCCTTGCGGTTGATGACCTCGCCAACATCGCCTCGTTTTGTCGGTGGTTTTTTCCAAACCAGATGTGGATCAATTTCCCAGAGGTAGGCAAGCTGCACCAAGTCGATGGCTTGCGCCAGACTCTGGATCGCGAATTTCAGATCGTGTTGAACCCATGTGTTCCAGAA
>JBFJXT010000295.1:0-2307 GCA_041623015.1 Thermoplasmatota archaeon
ATGAGATAACCGGCAAAGCAAGCCAACGACCGGCTTTATCTGCTCAACATCGCCCGAATGCGATCCCCTGCATTCTCTGCCTTGTCGGCGATCTTGGAGATTTGCAGGGTGAGCTTGAGCAAGTGGAACACGGCCACGGGCCCGAGGTCTGCTTCCACGGATGGCTTGAGCAGGTGCGCCGAGAGGGTGCGGGACAGGACATCGGTTTCGTGCTCGAGTTCGTGGACGCGGTGGATGAGGATTTTTTCCTCGTCGCGTTCGCGCTTGATGAAGCCGGTTTCCACGAGGTCGTCGAGGTTGGCGACGGCGTCTTCGTAGGCGTGTACGGTCTCCACGACCTTGGCAAGCAAGGCGCGGAGGCCGTCGCCCACTTCTTGGGGCACCTTGTGGGTGCGCATGCTCATCCAAATGGCGGCGTCTTCTGCGCCATCGAGGATGCCGTCTTGGTCGCTGAGGGCTTGCAAGAACAGGACCTTGTCAACGGGCATGCGCACGTTGTTGGGCAAGTGGTTGCGGATGTTGCTCTTGATTTCGTCGGCGGCCAATTCGTGGGCGCTGACTTCCTTTGCAAGAGCGGCGACTTTGTCGCTGTCGCCTTCGATGAAGGCTTCGGCGCAGGCTTCAAGCGCAGTGAGGCAGACCTTCACTTGGGCTGCGTGTTCGTGCAGGCCAAGGAAGGGGCTCTTCTTTCGCAGGGTGTCGAAGATGGGTGCTCGAAAGTGCTTAGCCATAGTTAGGCACCCCCGAAGAATGTCTTGAACCCTAGGTAAAGGAAGCCAGACAAGAGCGCGGCTGCGGGGAGGGTCAAGAGCCAGCTGAAGACGATGTCGCGCATGACACGAAGGTCGATGGCGGCGACACCGCGCGCCAGGCCAACACCGAGTACGCTGCCCACCAGGATTTGACTGGTGCTCACGGGGATTTCTCGGATGGTTGCGAGGATGATGGTGGCTGCGGCGGCCAGTTCGGCTGCGAATCCACGGCTGGGGGTGATCTCACTGATTTTTTGGCCAATGGTTTGCATCACTTTGTAACCCCAGGTGGACAGACCGAGGACGATACCGATACCACCGAGGGGTAGAATCCACCAGGCGAGGCTGGCTTTGGCCACGTAGGCGCCTTCGTTGGCGACACTGACGATGCCGGCGAGGGGACCGATGGCGTTGGCCACGTCGTTGGCACCGTGGGCGAAGGCCACACTGGCGGCGGTGACGATTTGGAGGGCAATGAAGCGGCGCTCCACTTCCTTGTACATGTCGCGGTCGCTGCCAACGGTGTCGGCGGTGGGGTGCGGGGCTCCTCGGGTTCGGTAGCGGATGATGCCTTCAGCGATGAGCGTGAGGACGGCCGCGATGACGAAGCTGTAGATCCATTTCTGTTCCTCAGAGAAGTCGAGGGCCTTGTACCAGTCGACGTTCTTGAGGCCCTTCAGGAGGGTCGCCATGGCGATAATCAGGACGTCGAGGAAGATGAACAGTGGGCGCCACCTTGTGACGGCGGTGAGGGGGTCTTTGCTGTTGAAGACGGTGGCCTTGATGAGCCAGAAAATGGCGAAGGCGATGGCACCACCAAGCAGGGGCGCAAACAGCCAGGATTGTACGATTTCGATGACTTTGGCCCAGGCAACGCCGTCTCCTGCATGGGAGATGCCGAAGGTGCTGGCGGAGGCAAAGAGACCGGCGCCGATGACACCACCCACGATGCTGTGGGTGGTGCTGACGGGCATGCCCCACCAGGTGGCAAGGGTGAGCCAGATGGCGGTGCCGAGCAGGGCTGCGAGCATGCCGTAGATGTAGAGTTCGGGGGCGAATTCGAAGCCGCCACTGCCGGTCATCATGGCAGGGTCAGCGGTCATGTTTGCGGTGCCGTTGCCCATCATGCCCGGCGCGGCGGTGCTGTTGGTGATGGGGCGAACGAAGGTTGCTTCGGCGTCGAGGATACCTTTGCGCACGGTTTGGGTGACGCTGCCACCGGCGAGGACGGCTCCGGCCAGTTCCATGATACCGGCGACGATAATCGCTTTCTTCAGGGTCAGAGCGCCGCTGCCGACGCTGGTTCCCATGGCGTTGGCCACATCGTTTGCACCGATGGTCCAGGCCATGTAGAGGCCGAAGAGGGCTGCGAGTCCAATGATGAGCGGTAGGCTCAGGATCCCGAAGTCTAGCATACGTTAGGCTTCGACATAGATGCTGTATTCTACTGCGTTCGCTATAGTCTATAGAGTCTATAGCTATGGCAGCAGAAGGCGCTCGCCAGTGGCCGCGTAGTGCAATTTTTCGACCATCTTGCACACATTGTCACCGCAGC
>JBFJXT010000296.1:0-2304 GCA_041623015.1 Thermoplasmatota archaeon
CGTGGTCAGGAGAGCACGGTTCGACAACACAAACGAAGAGCCGACGCGGAGAATATGAACCGTGTGGTCAAGTCGTCTAAATGTTCTCATGGGAGCCGTCCAGTCACTTCATCGAGCAATCCGTCGGTGTCAACAGGAGTGTCAAGGTCCAATTCTGGAGTCTTTTCTTGGACATCTGCCACGGGATCTTTGCCAAACATCCGGCCGATGGCGTCACCCACGGCGCTTGCGACGTCTGAAACGGCTTCAGCGGTGGCCTTTGCCCCTGTTTCAACGGCGTCGGCGGTGCTGCTGCTTGCTTCCTTCAGCCCACTTGCTAGGGCCCCTGCAAAGGATTCCACGCCGGCCTCGGTTGCCTTGGCTCCTGATTCGATGCCCTTGGCGGTTGCTTGGAGGCCGTCGCCGAGCTTCTCCACAGCATGACCGGTGCCGTCAGAGACGCCTTTGGCGCCCGTCTCGATACCGTCGATACTGAGTTCGAGGCCATCCCCGACGCCATCCGCGATGAATCCGGCTCCATCTCCAACGCCCTTGACTCCGATGCCGACACCGTCTCCGATGCCTTCGATGCATGTGGTGAGCCCGTCAGTGATGTGGCCCGCAAGCGCCCCGGCACCGTCAAGCACATCTTCGACGAATCCCACGACGGAATCCACGAATCCTTTGGCGTGGCTGGTGGCGTTTGCGGGATCTTCGACGGTTTGGTTGACGAATTGAGTGGCGTTTCCGGCCACCGCTTCGGCGCCTTCGGCGGTTTCGTTCACGAAGGTTTCCACCACCTCTTGGGTTTCGTTGTGCTCTTCGTGGGGTTGTTCCGGGGGTGCGGCGCCTCGGGGCGCGTAGTAATCGGCACAGGCTTCGGGTTCGAGTCCCACGTCGTCCAGGGCCCAGCACGCCACGTAGACCGTGTGCTGCACTTCTTCTTGGGCCGCTTCGGGCGTGGTGGCTTCAGAGGCGGCTCCTAGCGGGTCGGCACTGGCGTTTCCGGCCTTGGATTCGGTGTACCCAACTGCATACTCAACAGCAGTATCGTAGGCGGGATCGGGACCGGATTGTGCTGCTGCGGCCCCGGAGACCAGGAGCATAAACACGACAAGGGCGGTAGGCTTCATCACTCCAAGAGCCCGGCTTGGTGAAGTTAAGGACACCGGTGGTCGGACTTGAAAATCAAGCCAAACGCCACCGACCAATGGCGGCGGCAGCCCCCAGAACGAGCAAGGATTGCGCCGGTTGCGCTGCCAAAAGCCCTATTTGTCGCTGACCCTCGGCGCAGCCTATGCGGGTCGTCGTGACCGGAGCTGCCAACCCTGTGGGTCGAGCCATCGTCCACAAATTGCTTGCCCACGGGCACATGGTGCGCCTCTTTGGCGGCGACGCCAGCGATGCTGCCCCCTTCGAAGGAGAAGGCACCGTTCAGTGGCACGCCGGCGATTTGCGCACCCTTGGAAGCATCGAGCCCGTCCTGGCCGAGCGCGAAGCACTCGTGCACGCGGCCGCTTGCGACAAGCCGCTCTCGGACAAGATTGCTTGGGCCGAAACCGTTGAGCGCGGCGCCTTGAGCTGCAAGTACGGCGCCGAGCGCGAACTGCTTGAGCAATTGATTCACGTAGTGCCCGCAAACACTGGCCGCTTCTCTCAAGCCCACGCCAGTGCCGTGGCCCATGTGGAGTCCTGCCGCAAGGTGGAAGCCAGCGTCATCACAGCCCACGACCCCGAGACCACCGCTGCTGAAGTGGTTGATCTACTGGAGTCCGGCCCGAACCGTGGCCGCTACCCCGGCCGCGAGAGCGACGCTGTCGCTGCCTGAGTTTTCGAGCTGATTAGCCCTTGAATTCCCCACTCGGTTAGCGAAGGCTAGGACCCATTGCCGCCTGGCCGCGTTGCCTGCTTACGGCCGGAACCAAGAGACTTGCACGTATTGTACCGACGCCGAAGCCACCGCCACAATGTGCTGCTTGCGCACACCATGGGCCAAGCGAACCGCGCGAGCAATGTCGCTCCACCCCAACGACTCGGATGCCTCACCGCAGTGCAACAGCCATTCAGCGTGCACCGCGTCGGCTTCGGCGCTGTAGCCACGCAAGTGGGCACCAAAGCGGAATCCACTGCGAACCAAGACACCACGCGCCGATAGATCCTCGGCCACAGGCAGGCGCACCGGCAAGTCGGGCTGGGCCTTGGTCGCCGTTTCAAGCTGCTCCCTGGACGCTTTCAATCGCTTTCCAAGCAACGCCCCATCAAGGAGACTGAGAACCCGAGCATCTCCGTAGGGTGTGCCCATGCCCACCTTGGCAAGCTGCCCCA
>JBFJXT010000297.1:0-2281 GCA_041623015.1 Thermoplasmatota archaeon
CGTTCCTTCATCCAAAAAGGGCCAACTGCAAAAAACGGCCCTCACCATTCCTTCCCTTGAGGCCCTCGCAGAATGTGCATAGGGGAGGACAGCCCAAGGCAACCCATGCCCCATGTGGTCGTCGCCGGCAGCATCACTCCGGAAGCCGTAGCCGAATGCCTTGAACCAGTCATGGAACGCACCGAACAGGGCGTCTTGAAAGCCGACAAAGCGTACTTGGCACTTGACAAACAATCCATCGTCATCGAGGCCCTCGCCATCGAAGGCGGCAACAAGCAATCATTTCTCGCCATGGTCCAAGGAAGGCCCGATGGCGTGGTGGTTCGGTTGCATCCGCTTGTGGACCCGGAAAAGACCGATGGCGTCAAGCGAATCTTGGCCCTGATTGGTCGGCAAATTAAGGAAAAATTTGAGGGCGCCAGCTTTGGAGAGACCAACTTGGATGCGTTTCTTGGCGACTGAAGGGCCTCTAACCATCCGCTGCTTTTTCATCCCCCCTTGAGTGGCCGGCTCGATGGGGTACGTGGTCTTGGCGCACGGGGGCGCCGGTTCGTATGATTCCAAGGTCCATGACGGACCCGAATCCGCGGCAAAAGTTGGCTTGAAAGTGCTCGAAGCCGGCGGCTCGCCATTGGACGCCGTGTGCGCTGCCACTGCACACTTGGAAGACGACGAGCGATTCAACGCCGGCACCGGATCCAACCTTCGATTTGATGGAAAAAGCATCGAAATGGATGCATCGGTCATGACCAGCAACGGCGAATTTGGCGCTGTGGCTTGCCTCACCGACGTTCAGAACCCCGTACTCGTAGCAAGGCATCTCATCAGGACACCCCAGGATATCCTAGTCGGAACTGGCGCGCAAATGTACGCTCGGCAACAAGGGCACGGGCCGCACGACGTGCGCACCCAAGGCGCCCAGGACCGCTACGATACCTTGATGGGCTTGCTTCGGCAAGGCAAGGCCCCCGCAGGCTGGGTTGACTGGGAAATTCCGGAGCTAGCCAAGCACTGGAACTTCGAAACCCCCCTGCGCGACATCATTGGCCCCACCGACACCGTGGGCGCCGTGGCCACCGATGGCGAAACCTTCGCCGCTGCCCTCTCCACGGGTGGCACCATTTGCACACTTCTTGGGCGCGTGGGCGACGTGCCGCTTCCTGGCTGCGGATTGCGCGCCGGAACCGCCGGAGCCGTCTGTGTCACAGGTGACGGCGAACACCTTGCCCGAAAACGCCTCGCGGATCGCGTCTATGAATGGCTCGAAGCCGGAGAAACACCCCAAGCCGCACTGGACAAGGGCATCGCGCTCTTTCCCGACCATGTGGCCGTGGGCATCCTAGTCATGAACAAAGACAACGCAGTGGGCGGATCGAATCTACAAATGGCCTGGGCGGAGGCGAGTGCGTGATGGGACCCAAAGTCATCGTCCCCCAAGGCATTCTCGTCGCCGTGGGCGGAAACGAAGACAAGGAAGCCGAATTGGACGTGCTCTCCACCATCCTTGACTTGCCAGAAGGCGGCTCCGATGTGGTAGAAATCATTCCAACCGCCAGCCGCATTCCCCAGGAAGCAGCAGGTCAATACTTGGAGCCGTTCAAGCAATTGGGTTGCACGACCGTCAACATCATGGACATTCAGTCCCGTGAAGACGCGCAGAACCCAGAGTTCGTTCAGCGCATCCTCGACGCGGACGTGGTGTTTTTTACCGGCGGCGACCAGTTGCGCCTCACCCAAATGTTCGGTGGCAGCAAGGTCCTCGAAACCATCATTGGCCACTATCAACGCGGCGGCGTCATCGCAGGCACCAGTGCCGGTGCGGCCGTCATGAGCCAAGCGATGATCTACCAAGGCAAAGCCGGCGCAGCGATGCGAAAGGGCACGGTGCAAATGACGCCCGGCCTCGGACTCATTCGAAACGCCGTCGTGGACAGCCACTTCACCCAACGCGGCCGCTTCAGCCGGCTCCTGGAAGTGGTCACCTCCAACCCCGGCGTGATCGGCCTTGGGCTTGACGAGGACTCTGGCATCATTGTGCGCCAAGGCAACCTCGTAGAAGCGATTGGCTCCGGCATCGTGGTGGTTGTGGATGGCCACGAAATGCGCTACTCCAACATCACCCAAGTGAACATGGGCCAAGCGATTTCAGAAGAAGGTGTCCTCGTGCACACCCTCACCAAGGGCCACGGATATCACCTGGAAGAGCGCCGATTCCTGCGCCCCGAAGGCATCCAAGCCCTCGTGGATGACGAAGACCCCACCCTAACCGATTAGGGCCGAA
>JBFJXT010000298.1:0-2271 GCA_041623015.1 Thermoplasmatota archaeon
GCCTCCGGTCTTTCACTCGACTCCGTCAAAGAATACAAACAGAAGGCAATCGCCCTCACCCTGATGGAAGACCTGAAGGGCATGGGCCCACAAACCGTGGTCACACTGGCCCAAGCCGGCATCACCAGCCTCAAGGAACTGTACGATGCCAGCGCCGAGCGCGTGGCCAACGAAGCCCGTGTCGCCCGCGAAAAGGCCCTCGAGTGGCAAGCGGAAGCCAAGAAGCTGGCCGAGCGCGTGCGCGAAGAGTCCAAAACTTCTGACGGCCGCCGAAAACTCCTGAAGGAATCGGCCGACGCAAGCAAGGCCGCCGCCAAGAAGACCCAAGAAACCGCCGTGAGCCTCTACCACATGGCACGCGACGAAGGCGAAGCCGCCATCCAAAAGGCCCAAGATCTGCGCGAGCGCGCCCCTCAGCAACTCCACGACTTGCGAGAAAAAGCGGAGAAGGCGCTCAAGGACGCCGAATCCAAGGTAAAGGACCTTCAAACGCGAGCACGAGACTTGCAAGACAAGGCCGCCATCCAAGAATGGCGCACCAAGGCCGAGAGCGCCGTGCAAGAAGCCAACCGCGTCGTGACGGAACTCAAGGACAAAACTGAGCACTTCGTGAAGACGGAGTCTGAGAAGGTCAAGGTGGCCAACAAGGGCTTGCTCCTGCGCATCAAGAGCAAGTTCCAACGCAAGAACGCGTAGTCCTTCCCCCTAGAATCAAGAGTATTTCCTGCGGCGAAAGCCCACCCTTTCCCCTCCCCTCCTCCCCCTCCTACCCCTTTGATTTGCCTGCCTCCACCTGGCTTGGCAGCATGACACATTGGGTCGGTGTGGATGCGAAATGGGGCTCGTGGCGATTTCGCCGCATTCCCTGCCTTTTTTCATGCGGTCTCGTTGCGCCCGCATGGACATCCAAGACAGTATCCTCGACCTGGTGGGCAACACCCCCATGGTGTGGCTTGATGCACTTCGACCGGAAGGCGGCGCCCGCATTGCGGCCAAACTGGAGATGTTCAACCCTGGATTCAGCGTTAAGGATCGCATCGGCATGTCCCTGATTCGCGCCGGAGAAGCCCAGGGCCTCCTGAAGCCCGGGGGCACCATCGTGGAACCCACCAGCGGCAACACGGGCCTTGGCCTTGCCATGGCGGCCAATTTGCTTGGCTACCGCATGGTTTGCACCCTTCCCGACAAGGTGCCCAAGGAGAAGCAGAACTTGCTCAAGGCTTACGGCGCAGAGGTGATCGAATGCCCCACCAACGTGGAAGCAGACGACCCCCGAAGCTACTACAAGCAAGCAGAACGGATGCGCGACGAAGAAGGCGCATACCTGCCTTACCAATACTACAACCAAGCCAACCCCGAGTCCCACATCGCCACCACGGGACCCGAAATTTGGAAACAAACCGACGGCAAACTGACCCACTTCGTTGCGGGCGTTGGCACCGGCGGCACCATCAGTGGCACCGGCAAATTCCTCAAGAGCCAGAACGCAGACATTCAAATCGTCGGCGTTGACACCGTGGGCAGTGTCTATGCCACCCTCAAGAAAACGGGCTCCATGCCCCCTCCGGAAGAAATCCACCAGTACCTCATCGATGGCATCGGCGAAGATTTCCTGCCAAAATCTGTCTGGATGGACGTCATTGACGATGTCTTGACCGTCAGCGACGAAGACGCCTTCATGATGCAAGCCCGGCTTGCCCGCGAGCTGTGCATTTTCAGTGGCAGCAGCGCTGGCGCCGCCGTGGTAGGCGCCATTCGCCTTGCTGCAACTCTCCCCGAAGACGCCGTTGTGGTCACCCTTTTGCCCGATGCGGGAGAACGGTACCTTAGCAAATTCAATGATGCTTGGCTGCGAGAACACGGCATGGACTCCGTGGCCGACTACCTCGAAGGAAAAACCGCAGCGCCTCCGGTGACTGCATGAGTCAGATCTCCAAAGACGACAACTTTGCCACCCAATGCGTCCACGCCGGGACCACACCCGACCCCCAATATGGTGCGGTCAACCCCGGCATCCAACTCAGCACCACGTTTGTGCAACCAGATGTAGCCGAGCCCCTCAAGTTTGACTACAGCCGCGCCGGCAACCCCACCCGAGAAGCCCTCGAAGATGCCATTGCACAACTAGAAGGTGGCAAAACCGGGCACGCCTTCTCCAGTGGCCTCGCCGCCATGGATGCGTGCCTTCGCCTCCTAAAATCGGGCGACCATGTGGTATGCGCCGAGGACGCTTACGGAGGCAGCATTCGACTGCTTCGTCAAGTGGCAAGC
>JBFJXT010000299.1:0-2255 GCA_041623015.1 Thermoplasmatota archaeon
GCCTGGAATGACGAATGCAAAGAACGCGCCCATGAGGCTACGAGCGATGTCTCGGCAGGCCTTGAGGTCGAAGATGTCGAGGTTGCAGATTTTCACCACGAGCCACCAGGCAAACAGGAGGGTCGCAGCGATGAGGGTGAAAACGAGGGCGGTGATGGCCCAGCCGTTCATGACGCGGGTTTGTCGGCTCTGGCGCCACCAAACGGAGAGCACCCAGAGCGCCATGGAGACCACAGTGAAGGTGATTGCAGAGCCGCCAACCCATGATTTGGCCACGGTACAGGGATTTTGTTTGGTCCCAGGTTGGCCGCCGTCTCCTGATCCTGTATCTCCGCCGTCGTTTGGAGTGCCGGGCGCTTGGGGTTGCTCGGTGAATCCGCCGCCGCTGTGGCCGCCGGTGTCGCCGTCTCCTTCTCCTACCACGGGTTCGAGGACGAGGAGATTCAGAAGGGCGAGGCTAGAGAATGCCGCCACGAGGATGGCGATTGTGCCCACCAATATGCGTAGGCGACTGGGTCCATCCAGTGGGGGGCGGGTGGCAATCCATCCTCCTTGGCCGCTTTTTGACGGCCCACCCTCGACCATAACAGAGCCAAGAGGCCAGGGGGCCTTTGAAACGCTTGTTGGTGGATTGCTTGATTATTACGCCCAAAAACGGCATTGCCTGTGCCCTGGGTCGGTGTCTTTTCGCTTGGCCACTACCCGAGCCTTCAAACCGATAGGAGCCTGACGACAGTCCATGGAACTCGAGCTTGTCTCCTTCAAACTCTGCCCGTATGTGCAGCGAAGTGTCATCACCCTCAAGCACAAGGGTCGAGACTTTGGAATCAAGTACATTGAGTTGGACAACCCGCCTCAGTGGTTCACCGAGATTTCTCCGTTCGGAAAGGTGCCTGTGTTGCAAGTGCGCGATGGTGAGCGCACGGAGACGCTGTTCGAGTCCGCTGTCATCAATGAATTCGTGGACGAAGTGACCGGCGGCGGCATGATGCCCACGGATCCGCTTACCAAGGCATTGAACCGGGCCTGGATTGAATTTGCCAGTGCCTGCTTCATGGATGTCTACATGCTCAACCGGGCTGCATCTCCCAAGGACATGGAGCACCACCGCCAGGAGCTGGCTGGCAAGCTGGACAAGATGGAGGCTCAGTGGGCAAGCCGCGACGGCCCCTTCTGGAACGGCGCCGAGTTGAACCTGATTGACACCGCCATTGCGCCTTTGTTCATGCGCCTGCAAGCGATGGAAGAGTTTGGCGTTAAGCTCCTCGACGAGACGCGCCTGCCAAAACTCACGGCCTACGCGCACCGACTCTTGGCGCTTCCCAAAGTCCAAGACAGCGTGGTTCCGGAGTTTACAGAATTGAACCGCGCGTATGTGCAGAAGCTAGGCGGCGCCATCGTCGCCGCGGCCCCGTCTACGTCCTAGAGTTATTTTAGTAGCAAATAGCGACTAAATTGGTTGCTATTTGCTACCAAAACAGGATTTGAGGGGCAAAGCCGCTTTTCCCTTCCTCGGGTGCTCCCGCCGCGCCACTGTGCGCATAGACTCACAAAAAGGGCCAGCCGCCCGAAAACTAACTGGGTCCCAGGGCCCCATCGGGATTCATTGGCTTTTTCGCAAGCCCCATCATCCTCCAAGATGAGCAAATATGGCTTTGGCTGTATCCTTCCAGGAGTCGCAGTGGCTGATTCGTAACCCCGTCCTGTGGGTGGTTTTTCCCGTCTTGGCTGCGGCAGGCTATGCATCGTGGAAGGACGACGCGCCCTGGTGGGTGCTTGGGGCCATGTCCGCGTTCATCGCCTTGCTGATTTCCCTAAAATTGTCCGTGCGGGTAGAAGAGGCAGCTTTGGACTTGCGCTTTGGGATCCTCAGACACCGTCGCCTTTCCTGGGACTCCATTCAACACGTGCGCCAAGAACACTACCGGCCCGGTCGATACGGAGGCTGGGGTCTGAGGTTCGGACGCGGAGCCGTGGCCTACACGGTCTGGGGCCGAGGCGCCGTCCGGTTGGAGCTTGAAGGGCGGGATTTGGTCATCGGAACCAAACGACCTGAGGAGCTGCTGGCGGCAATCCATGCTCAAGGCGTTCCATTGTCACCCGATTTGTAAGCCGGTCCTCTAGGGGCACCGCCACAAAGGGGGCACAAACACCACATGGACGACACCCTAGCTCTGGGTGGCTGCCGACTGGCAGTCAGGTGAATCCATGTCGAAAACAAGCAACCAAACCAACCGCGCCAACCAACTCAACCC
>JBFJXT010000300.1:0-2242 GCA_041623015.1 Thermoplasmatota archaeon
TGAGGAACCCCCGGTGACCCCCGAGGAACCCCCGGTGACTCCTGAGGAACCCCCGGTGACTCCCGAAGAGCCCCCGGTGACTCCTGAGGAAGAAGACGAGGACGACACGACCACCCCTGGTTTCGAACTCGTCGCCCTCGTCGCCGCCCTCGGTGCCGCATTGGTGCTCGTTCGCCGCCGCAACTAAGCGGGTGCAACCTCTAGGGCTTCGGCCCTTTCCTTTTCCCTTTCTCTCAACCTTTTTTTGTCCCGCTGGCCCAGCATTTTGGCGCGGATGCGATGCCGCGAAATCGATTCGCGGGTCTAGAACCACATTTCGCATCTTCGAGCGTCTGAGCCCCTGTTTTTTTCGGCGTTTCAATGGATGCGTAATTAAATAGGTCCAGAAGGAATGCTCCGTCATGAACAACCCCTCGGGCAGGGGGCGCGCCGCGGCAGCCATCGCCGTGTCTGCGCTCATGCTGGCACTGGGTGCCCACGCAGCGACCTCCTTTGGAAGCCATGGCAGTCAGGTGATTTCCACTGACGCCGACTACGCACTCCATTACGAGACCCTGTCTTCCTTGGGTTTCGCAACCACCGCACCCGTGGTGTGCCGCATTGATGAAGGCACATCCGGAGTCACGGACGATCACTACTACCTCCACTGGGGCACATCATGTGGCGCCTCCGCAGCGGTCGGCCGTGGCGACATCCGCCTCACGTCCACCTCGGGTGGCAGCGCCGGGTCCGTGGTGAAAACCGCTGACACGGACAAGGACAAGGACTTCATTGACACCAATGTGGGCGCCTTCCTTGCCAACGTGGGCTTCCTCGAAGTGGATGGAATTCCCGGCTACACCGAGGGTGACTTCATTTACTTCAGCGTCGACGGAAACATTGATGCCGTCAACGCCGACATTCGACTCTTTGGCGGATCCTCCAACGGCATCAGCTCCACCGCTGGCTCCATCATTACCACCTCCGATCAAGCCGATGTCCTGGAAGCAGGAGACGCCGATGGCGTCTTCCCCGACTCCAAGACGCTCACCAAGGGCGGCTTTGACTTCCGGGTGGTTGACGTGGATGGCGACGGCATCTTCGACGAAGAAACCGACCGCCTCTACCTGACGCCAACCAGTGGCGCTGGCAACTACCTCCGCCTCCACGACCTCATCATGTCCAACGGCGATGGTCTCACCTTCGGCAGCAAGGTGCTCAAGGGTACCGCTGGCTACGTCTACCAACTCAAGGCTGTGGATCCGATACTGGTCACCACGGACGCAGATGTGTCCTCCTTGAACGCTCGCCACGTGTTCATGCACTTTGCTGACGTCGACGGCACGGACAATGATGTCTGGATGAACGACATCGTCATGAAATCCGGCTCCGGCAGCTTCGGCGCCCGGGTCACGAGCACCTCGGCTGGACACGGGGAAACCATCACGGGAACCCAGTCCAGCTTTGCCAGCCAACTCTATTGGCTGGATACCAACGGCGACGACAAGTACAGCCCCGACACGGACCCCGTTTACCTGAACCGCCCCACCAGCCTCAATGGCCCCTCCGACACTCTCGCCCTCACCGCGGGAGACATTCGCATGACCTCCGCGCCCGCCGGTGGTTACGCTGCTGGAACCGTCGTCTCCATTGGCGACACGGACTTGACATCCTACGGTGGCCTCCCCGGCAACGATGGTGTTTCCGGCAAGTGGTTTGTTCTCCTGCATGACGTAGATGGCGCAGGAATTGTTGAGCTTCAATCCTTCAACGATGGCAAAGTGACCGGAGCTGATGGTTCCTGGAGCTTGGCCGTCGATGGCGCCTACATTTCGACTTCCTCAGTGGTTTCCAACGGCGATACCCGCCTCAAGGGAACGCCCTTCCTGGGCAACACCAAATTGGATTGTGATGGCACCGGAGCCGACCACGCTGACTGCAGCACCGCGGTCGCTGCGGGCGATTCAAAGTGGAAGACATCTGTCTCTGGTGGCACCTGGACCAAGACGGCTGCCGTTTACTACGACACCGATAACGACGGAACCGTTGATGCAGGCGAATTCCGCCTCTACCACCCGGCCCTAGCGCCTGGCGCAGTGGGCGGCTCGGACGCAGACATCAGTTCCACCATCTACCCCCCGAGTGACTTTGGAACCTCGGGCGCCTGGATTCGCGCAGATGTCAACAGTGCATCTGTCACGAAGGCGTACTACGATGCAAACCGAGACGGCACCATATCCACCCTGGACATCCGCCTTTACAA
>JBFJXT010000301.1:0-2213 GCA_041623015.1 Thermoplasmatota archaeon
GCTTGGCCGATGATGGTCCAGGCAATGGTGTCCGAGGTGGCGTGTGCCGAGATCTTGCGGCTACCTATGTCAGTCTGCTTCGCGCCGCCGGAGTCCCCGCGCGCCTCGTGAGTGGCTACCTAGCCGGCACCGTCGATGGGTTCCACGCCTGGATTGAATTCTATGCGGGCGACCGAGCCGGCAACCCTGGCCTGTGGATGCCGGTGGACGTGAGCCCCATTGACGGTGGTTGGGACGATGCGACCAGTGGCGCGCCTCGCGGCCCAAGCATTGCCATGCAGAGTTTCGGCATCCGCTTGCCCGAATACTTGCCTCTGCGGGTGGTTCCAGAAGAAGGCGAAGTAAACGGCTGGAGCACAGCACTCAGCAGCCGATACCAGTACGGCGCCGGCGACCAAGAACCAAGTTTGTCCTTTGAGAAAAACGTGGAAGTTCAAGGGCGCCAGGACGTAGGGGTGCTGTGCTTTGACCTAGAAACCATGGTCCGCACGGTGGCTTCCAATGGCAATGGTTGCGCTGGGCAATGGGTGGTTTCTGACTTCGTCCGCCTCACGGAGCGAATCATTGACTATGGCGTTCACATTCAAAGTGCGTCTCGCGGCACCACGTTTACGGCTGAGATTGCCTTCCCCTTCGAGGGCGCTGTGGAGCCGGATTCCGTGGATTTTGTTCCGTACACGAATCCCGTCAATGGCAAAGAATTCGGGTTCCGTTGGGATCGATCGGCTGGAAAATTGGTCACCGATTTCACCGCCTAGGCCCAACGTGCAGGGGTTCGAATCGTGGGGCTTGACTCCACTCGAAACCACTGTAGTGCCAGATGGAGCCCTGGTGCGCCGGGCCCGACGGTGGCTAGAATGGCCTCTGCTGTAAGGGGGAAGGGGCGAGAGTCAGTTATCAACGGTTAAGTAACAATTCCGCGCTCAAACACCTGCATTTCCTGTGCATCCGCTGCAACCTAGGAATCATCGGCCCATTAGTTGAGGGCTGATGGGGGCATACCTTTCGAGAAATGGTCCCCAACGCTGATAACCTAGAACAGCGAGGCGCGGCGTACCGGAGTGCTCCCGGGAGATTTCCACATGTCGTTCAAACTCAATACTGCCATTATCGCCTTGATGCTCATCATGGTGCCCTTTGCTGCCACGCCAGCGCAAGCAACGGGACACCCCGATGCTCTGCAAACCGCCCTAGTCGCCTTCGCGGGTGGCTGTGGTGAGCCTGATACGGATGCTACACCGCCTACTCCGAATGAGGGGTGCGACGGGGCTGAAGATTTGGATGCCATTAGGGCAGCGGCAGAAGCTGATTTAGCCGAATTGGGTGGGGCTATTCCGTCTGGAACCATGGAAATTACGCTTGGGGCGCCGTTCACAATTCCCGCAGGCACCCACTGGGGCCACGATGCTTACACGGTAGAAGCGATTTACATTGAATTTGGCAACGGATTTGGACCGGTTCCTATTGACCCTCGTTTCCCTACTTACAGTGACCTTGACCAAGATGGAGAGCTAGACAGCACTGAGATTGGCTGTGGCAGCAACCCCCTCCACCCTGGTTCAATTTGCACTGACGTGGATGCTGATGGTTTGCTAGATGCCCGCGAGCGCAATGTCTACGGAACGAGTACTCGCGATTTTGATTCAGACGACGATGGGCTCAGTGATGGTTACGAAATTAACGACTCCTTCACCGACCCCACTGACAAGGACACAGACAACGACGGATACGAGGATGGTGAAGAGGTCAACACGATCAATTCGGACCCCCTCGATGCTTCGGATCCCCCCCCGCCCACCGACACCGACAGCGATGGTGTTTACGACATTCCTGACAATTGTCCAAATGACTACAACCCTGGTCAAGAAGACCTAGACGAGGATGGCTACGGGGATGTTTGTGATGGTGACGTGGACGGCGACGGCGTTGGCAACAATACCGACAACTGTGAACGCGCGGATAACAGCGACCAGCTAGACTCGGACTCGGACACGATTGGTGATGCCTGCGACCCCGACCGTGATGGTGACGGCGTCCTGAATGGAGACGACAACTGTCCTGACGTCTCTAATGCTGACCAAGCCAATATGGACGGCGATGAACACGGGGATGTCTGCGATTCCGACAAGGATGGCGATATGTTCTATCCGAATGGTGCGCCAGTCATTGGTGGAGACTCCATCGGCATCTTGGAAGATGACGACGACGAAGAC
>JBFJXT010000302.1:0-2210 GCA_041623015.1 Thermoplasmatota archaeon
CAATGAATGCTAGAACACTGTGACGCCGCGAACGCCGGGTAGATCTTGCAGGACCTGAATCATTTCACCCGGAACCCGCTCTTCCGTGACCACGTACAGACGGGGCTGGTCCGTGAAATCGGGGTCTTCCACGATCGCTTGTCGGATGCTCAAGCCAGCGTTGGCAATCACTTGACTGACGCCGGAGAGGATGCCGGGTTGGCTTGCGTTGGTGGGGATGATTTCAATGACGCCACAGCCAATTTCGGGGGCGACGTCCTTGAGGTCCAATGTGGGCAAGAACCGGGTGAAGACCCGCTCAAGGCTTGGGTTTTCGAGAATGGTTTCCACGGTGCTGCGCACGATGCGGCGGTCCACGTTGGCGGCTCGAGCCACGGCTGTATCTGCCACTTCCACGGCGCCGGCGTGGATTTTCATGTCTCGAATGTGCAGGCCGTGGTCAATCATCAGCCGAACAACGCGTTCCTGGGCGGGATAGCGCCGAAAATGGTCAATGAGCACCTGCCACATGAACGGTCCATTGCACAGATGCGTACTTAATCGCTTTGCAGATTAGGACACTGGCAGCCAGTTGTGCGGAATAGGGCATAAATATCGACAGTTTGTGGCGGGGCCATTCATGGCTGCGAATCCTATCCGTATGGCACGGCTCCAGAGCCCACAGGGACACATTCGAATGGTGCCGATGGACCACGGAATTAGCATCGGTCCCGCCCCCGGTATCATTGACCCATCGGCAACCCTGGCAGCGGTCGCAGAGCACGCCTCCTGTGTCACCGTCCACAAGGGATTGATTCGACACGTTGCCCCGTTCGCGCCAGACCTGGGCCTCCTGCTCCACCTATCTGCCAGCACCGACGTGGCACCCGACCCGAACGACAAGCGCCTCGTGGCGACGGTTGAAGAAGCCCTCAAGCTTGGCTTCGACGGCGTCTCCACCCACTGCAACCTCGGTGCCGATTCGGAAGCTCACATGATCGAAAGCCTCGGCCGCGTCAGTACCCTTTGCAATGACTGGGGCGTTCCCCACATCGCAATGGTCTACCCCCGAGGCCCGGCCATAGACAATCCGTTTGACCCAACGCTTGTTGCCCATGCGGCACGACTTGGCGCTGAACTCGGCGCCGATGTGGTGAAGGTGCCCTACACCGGCAGCCCCGACACCTTCCGAGATGTGGTGCGCGGTGCCGGAGTCCCCGTTGTGGTGGCTGGCGGCCCCAAGCGCGATTCCTTCGAAGGATTGCTAGAGGCGCTTCGAGGCGCAAAGGAAGCAGGTGCTGCCGGCGTCAGCATTGGCCGCAACGTCTTCCAGCACAAGAATCCCGGCGCGGCCATCCAAACCATCGCGACCATTTTCCCGTGACCGCCATGCAAGGACGGATCCCTCTCTGGATTGACCTGCGCCAAGTGCGCGCCCAAGATGCCGCTCCAGTCAAGGAAGCCGCGGACTCCGTGGGCTGCGAGCAGATCATTCAACGCCTGCCTATGACGGTGAATAGCTCCGAGGTCCGTATCGTGGCCATGAACACCGCCAAGGACCAGCAAGCGGCCGCTGACGCGGAGGGCATCATCGTCGTGGACGCCGCCGATTGGACCATTATTCCCCTCGAAAATCTCATCGCCGCGCGCCGCAACCGGCCAGGCACATTATTCGCATTGGCTCGAACCCCCGAAGAAGCACTGCTGTTTCGAGACACCCTCGAAGTGGGCGTTCATGGCGTCGTCCTCGCCCCCGATTCTCCAGCAGCTGTGATTGAAGCTGATCGGTTGCTTCGTCAACGGGGCCCAAGACCCGACGATTCCAAGGACGCAGAATTGGACACGCCATTTCTCGAATCCGCCAAGGTCACGGAACTCTCTGATGCAGGCCCAGGCGATCGCGTCTGCATCGACACCACCAGCTTGTTCGAATCCCAAGAAGGCATCCTCGTTGGCAGCACTGCCCGAAGCTTTTGCCTCGTGCACGCAGAAACCGTTCCATCCGAATTCGTCGCCACGCGCCCCTTCCGCGTCAACGCCGGCGCCGTGCATGGCTACGTGTTGCTATCCGGGGGCAAAACCCAGTACCTGAGCGAAGTGGAAGCTGGCGTCCGCGTTCAAGCAGTCACTGCCCAGGGCCAAACCCGTGAACTTACCGTGGGTCGCGCCAAAATTGAACGCCGACCGCACACCCTCATCCGGTGGGAAAGCACGGACGGACGCACCGGCCA
>JBFJXT010000303.1:0-2137 GCA_041623015.1 Thermoplasmatota archaeon
CGTCTCCTTGAAGCCGGTGCAATCGGCTATTTTGGAATCCAACCATGCATATGGCGACCCCGATGCTGAGGTGGATACACCCAACAATTACGCCTACCGAGTGCGAGATGTTGTTGCCGCAGAATCCAATTCACAAACATCCATTGTGGTGCGAGGCGACTTCATCCTCTACGTGTGGGACTCCACGATTTTGCACGAAGCGCCGTCTTCCGCCCAGACGCATTTCACGGGTTCCTGGCGCAGTGACGGCATTTACCCTGGAACCGTTGACATTCACTATCAACACGCGCTGTTTGTGATCCGCGATGGCCACTTGCGCATGGATGCGCCCGAAGGTGGCACCTTGTACGCGCCACAATTGGCCTTGCATCCAAAATCTGATCACGCCAATGGACTCGAGCTTGCCAGCTCGCCCGGATTTGTGCTGGCAACGATGGATGGGAACCGCGTAGCCCTTTCACAAACCAGCGCCCCCGCCACGCCAGGGGCTGAGTTACTTCAAGATGAAGGCATCCTGTCTTGGGCAATTCCATTCGTGGCCTTAGTGATCCTTGTTTTGGCGTCAATCCCCAATGTGATGGGTCGAAATCACAAGAGCCTCGGGAACTTGCTCGACCGGCTCTGCGCCGCACGAGCCTACGGTTTCCGAATCATGGCTTTGCGCGCTGAACGACGCCGCCACATTCGCCTAGCAGCGTACTGGATGGGGCGAGCATCTCACTGGGACGCGGACCCTGAACTTCGAATGCAACAGGGCATTTTCCTGCGGCAGGCTGACAAGCCCAGGCGAGCCCTTCGTGCCCACCATGCTGCAGATTTGGCCTTCCGCGCTGAGGGCATTGTGCATGCCCTCAACAGCTACGAGGCTGCTCGTGCCGCTGCCCGCGTCGGCCGCATCGACGAAGCGGTTCAATGGCTGTTGGCTGCGGTTCGCGAAGAACGATGGCTGGCCAAGCAGGCACCGATTGAACCAGATTTGGCGCCGCTTCGATCGCGTCCGGAGTTCATGGATTTGCGCTTTGCCGCAGACCCCGATGGGCTCCTGCGACCGTAGCTTGCAAAACCGTTAGGTTTGGTGTTCGAGGGATTTCGCCCCGTGTCAGCAATGACCTCTAAGTACCCCTCGTGTGATGGGCCAACGTGTCCTGGGGTGGAAGTGTGTACCAACAAGCCACATCGACGGTGGTTCGAAATGTGGCCCCACAAGAGTTGACGGCCGCACAGCAGACCGTCTATGCAGTCCTGGAGCGCCTACCAGGAGCAACTATCCAAGATGTAGCCCAAGCGTTGTCTTTGGGTCACACCACAGCAACCTACCATCTAAACTGCCTCACAGAGCGAGGCATCGTTCACCCTGAACGAGATGGCCGCGCTGTGCGCCATTTCCTTGCAGCTCGCCATGAAGACGCAGCGGCATACGTTGGCGCCTTGCTGCGCGATGAGCGCAAAGCCCGCGTGCTATCTCATTTGGCCAGCGGCAACGCCGACGGATGCACTGTCAATCGATTGGCAAAGCACGTACACTTGCCATACGGCTTCGTGCGCCGAACGCTCGACCAGCTCCTTGATCGCGGCTACGTCGACGTGGTTCGCCACCGCGGCTGGCACCAAGTCCGCGCCCGCCCATTGCTTCAGGAAGCCATGAGTGACAACGGCCACGAAGAAGCCGCACCAAAGGCTAAATACGGGTCCCCTGTCGCGAGCACATCCGCACCGGCTTCTCAGGAAGTTGGTCCCGCGGGAGTCTCTGACTTCCGCCGGTAGAGACGCGGCCTTCATGGCCAGCGGAAATTCCGGTGGCATCAGGGCTTCGCGGCGGAACTAGGAGTGTATCTCTATGGCAAGCGAAAAGCCCCACATGAACATGGTCGTTATCGGCCACGTCGACCACGGCAAGTCCACCCTCGTGGGCCGCCTGATGCTTGACACCGGTCAGTTCCCTGCTCACCAGATTGAGCAGTTCAAGAAAGAAGCCGCCGAAAAGGGCAAGGGTTCTTTCTTCCTGGCTTGGGTCATGGACAACTTGAAGGAAGAGCGCGAACGCGGTGTGACCATTGACGTCGCCCACAAGAAGTTCGACACCGACAAGTACTACTTTACGATCATCGACGCCCCTGGTCACCGTGACTTTGTGAAG
>JBFJXT010000304.1:0-2128 GCA_041623015.1 Thermoplasmatota archaeon
CCCTCCTCGTCTAGGTATGGCTCCACTTTTTGCGTTGTGAGCCGTGCACCAGGAAATGCGTTTTCTTCAGCCACCCCCAGCACTTCAAAATTCCACGCGCCATCCCAAGTGGCAACCGTTGGATAGGTACCACCACCGGGAACGAGCGTGCTACCCGTGAGAATCGCTTTGCCTTGGATCGTCCGCATGGAGTGTGCCTCAAATTCGGGCGGAAATTCCTCAAAGCAAGGTGGCGAATCGCACCTCAGATTCATGGAGATTTGATCTGGCGAGACAGAACTGAGTGGGACGTGTTCATCCACTACCAATTCGTCATGCGCAGCATCGCGACCCCCTAAGCAGCCAGATAATGTGAATAGAGCTAGGCTGAAGAGCACCAGCAGGGCGACTCGCATACCCTTCCTGAGGATTAGATACTTAAAACGAAACTAGCACGGTTTCTACTCTTCCCTAGATACTTTGGGCACAATGGGAGGCAAATTTTAGTCGTGCAACCAAACCCCAAGGGCCTCGGATTCCATTTTGACGAATCCGAATCGCTCGAATTGAACGACCTTGCCCACGTGCTCAAGGGCGGCAGGCTCCACGAGCCCCTTGATGCGTCGTAGGCCCGGGGTGGCGCCTTCGGGTGCATCTTCTGGGAGGGTTTCGGGCCAGAGCACTTCGAAGGGCGCTGCGTGGGTGCTGGGGAGCCATTGAACGATTCGCAGGGCGCGGTCCATTTCCTCGCCCGTGAAGTAGCCGGTGCCGCCAGCAAACAGGACGTTTCCGAGGTCCTTGAGTCGCAGGCGTTCGTGTTCCGCTTCGTCGCCTGGGATGTAGACCATGCCGTCGGCGGGCAATTCTCGGCGCCCTCGGTCTTCCTCTGGCGGGTGCAAGAGGGGCTTGGCAACCATGCCATCGAGGCCGCTGACGCTGCGTTTTTCTGGCTCTGGAACGAAGAAGTACCTGGCCGCTTCGGCGTCCTGGAGTTTGCCGTCCTCTGCGTCAAGGTTCTCCATGCTGATGGCGATGTCCTTCTCTGTGAGCCCAAGGCCCACCCAGAAAGCCCGCATGGCGTCGGCACGGTATCCCCGTCGGCGTAGGGCTTGCAGAGTCGGGAGACGTGGGTCATCCCAGCCTTCGAAAGTGCCACCTTCGATTTCTCGGCGCATCCAACTGGTGCTAAATTTGCCAAATTCGTGGACCGAGACGCGGCCCCAGTAGAGCGTAGTGGGGTAATCCCAGCCCATGTGGGCGTAGAGGAAGGTTTGCTTGCGCGTGGAGTCCATGAGATCCTTGCCGCGAATGATGTGGGTCACACCCTGCAAGTGGTCTTCGACGGCGCTTTCAAAGTCTAGAAGCGGCCAGCAGCGGTAGCGCTTGATTTCCCCGGCGGCTTCGCGGGGGTGAATGGCATCGTCGGCGACGATTCGGAAGGCAGTCCAGTCGCGCAGGGCCGGGTCCTTGTGTTGAATATCCGTCTTGACGCGCAGGACGGCTTCTCCTTGTCCGTGGGTGCCGTCGAGCATGTGCTCGAATTCCATGGCGTTGGCCTCAGGGGTCGCGTCGCGGTGTTGGCAGGACTGTCCGAGGTTCTTCTGGTCGCGCCATTCGGTGGCGTCGCAAGTGCAGACGTACGCGCCGCCGAGCTCGATGAGTGTGCGGGCGTGCTCGTAGTAGACTTCGAGTCGGTCACTGGCCTTGACGGTGCGAGCAGGCGGGGCGCCGGCGAGCCATGTCCAGTCTTCTAGGCACATCTCGTAGCCATTCCAGCCCTTTTCATCGTCCCACAGGGGCGGTTTGACTTGAGGATCCGTGTCGTCGAAACGCAGCACCACGTCGGCGTCATACATGCGAGCGTACTCGGCCATGACGGCAACGCCGCGACCGTGTCCGAGGCTGAGTGGACCATTGGGGTTGGGAGCAAAGCGTAGCACCACTTTGTCCACGTCGTCGGCGCCGGGAAGCGGCTTGAGGCCGGTGACCCGTTCCTTCTTTTTCACTTCAAGAAGGTCTGGAGCGTCGGCTTCCAATTCGGCCCGTTGCTCATCTAGGCTCCTGGCGTTGACGGCGGCGCCTGCTTCCATGAGCGCCTTGACCACGGCACCGGGGTCGCCCCGCAAGTCGGGGTGTCCGCCCATGATGC
>JBFJXT010000305.1:0-2121 GCA_041623015.1 Thermoplasmatota archaeon
GCGAGTTCTCGTCAACAAGCCAAGAACAACTTTGGCTAGCAGCGCCAACAAGCCTACCGTGGCAGCGGCAGCTACGGTTGTTCCCGCATTGCCGAGGGGCGTCTCGTCCAAGAAAATGACCTCTGGCGGCACGAGCTTCGCCGTAAACCGACCACCGGGAAGAGCCGACAACTCGGTCCCGGCGAATAAGCCATCCACACGTAGTGTCTGATTTCCCGCCGGATCGGCAAGCGGCCCTTCATATCCGGGAAGCCTGGCAACGCCATCCAAACTGAACGCCATGACGGAACTCGCTGCGTACAGCGCGTTCGTCGTCGTGTTGATGGCCAGAACCCCGTTAGCGCCATTCATCACGGTATATGTGTATGTCCTCACCGAAGCCAACGGCGTTGGTACCACATCAGCCTGAGTGCCGAAGACCGATTCTGAGGGAGGGCAATCCGTCGATGTGCAAGACCAATTGAATCCCAGAAATTCGACGTAACTCACTCCGATCGCTTCAATGCGGGCCCCACGGGGGGACGCGAATCGCCAGCCCACCTCGCCCTCGGCACAAGGGTTGCGGTGCCATGCTGGCGACCGCGATCGGTTGTCATCCACCAGGTTTCCCCAACACGAAGCAACGCGTTCACTTGAGCCATGCACGTCTCCGGAATCAAGAACGACGCGAATTTCATCTGCCCAGACTTGTATTGCGGCCAAAGGCTTAGTGGCCGAGGCATGCATGGCCACATCACGACCCTCCCAGGATTCGGCGCTGGGGATCCATCCATCTTTGGTTGCTCGAAGCACATCGTTGGTGCTCCGGGCCTGCCACTGTGTTTCCTGATATGCGGTGAGCTGCCCCGGCCAATTGAGGAGCGTCTCGGCTTCACCAGGGGCGGCCAGAAGAAGTAGGCGGCCATTGAAGGACAATTCGAGGTCACCTTGCATGATCAGCGGAGAAGCAAACTCCGCCTCATGGACCAGACTTGCGGCGCCACTGGGAACCATAATCAAAAGCAACACTGCGGGGAGTCTCATGCTTCTTCCTCGCAACTGAGATTGGTGAACTTCGTCACCTCGGCCGAAAATTCCACATGCCCGTAGTTTCCTGTGGTGCCAGCCCATTTGCTGCCGTAGAGCCTGGCGTGGAGGGTTTCGTTGGACATGGTTCCTAGGCCGGGCTGGCTTGAATCATATCGAGTGGCGGTGCCCTTAAACTCAGCGCGCCACGGGCCCGATTCACCTAGCCCAAGCCAAACCTCGTCCAAATCAAACGTCGGCTTGTCGCGAGGAATTCGCACCAGTTCCACGCTGGACTGGCCATAGACGGTTGTCCATTGGTAGCGGGCCTTTTCCCCTGCACTCACTGGCTCTAGAACCAGTTCAATTTGGCTGAGGATTGGTGCCATGCCTAGGGATTCATTGAACGCATGGGCAACCTCCTCGTCGTTAGTATAGATGCCCCGCACGATGCGCATAGGTTCCCCTCCGGGGCCGGTGCAAGCCTCGGGCGGCACGGCGTTTGCATGGAATTCAAGGAGGAGCGCGGCGGGGCCGCGCTCGAGGGTCGGGAGGCCGATTCGTTGGCATTCGTAGCCAACGAACCCATAATGTCTCGTGGCGGGTCCAGTATAGCGCCATTCCGGCGGCACTTCGTCTGAATACCGCGAACCAGGCGCGTCAAAAGTCGTTTGGACGCCATGGCATTCTGAACCTGCAAACAAGTCAAGGATCTGAGGAACATTTCTGGCGGCGTCACCGCCTGGCGACTGATTATGGCCTGGCGATGGCAGGTCACCGTTTGAAGGGTGTATGGGTTCATCTGCCTGCTCGAAGCAGCCCGCCATCAAAGTCGCGGCGACGAGAAACCATCGATGCCAGGTCACAAGCAGGTCTCCCACGTTCCGTAACCCCACTCGCCATATCGGTCGGGGGGTGTGGGGTAGACGACATCACGTTGCTCGGCAGCATTAAGTGCCTTGTCCGCCCATGCTGTCAAAGCGCCAACCGTATTGTAGCCCAGGTCGCCGCTGTCGCCATCCGTGATGCAATTGATTGATGCCCAAATATGCTTCTTGCAGTCATGCGGTAAGCCTCGCGTCTCAAGCGTTGTGTAGGCCACTTCACGTTGCACGC
>JBFJXT010000306.1:0-2112 GCA_041623015.1 Thermoplasmatota archaeon
CACTCGCCCTCATGCGCCGCGCCGGCATTCATTTGCGTGGATCGAGCGACCGCAAGTTGTTTGCCACTGCCCTTGACGGCCGCATCCAGGTCCTCTTCCTACGCGCCAGCGACATCCCCGCGTTCGTGTCTCAAGGCGCCGTGGATTGTGGCATCACGGGTCTTGACGTGAGCAAAGAAAATGGCGGAGATTTGGACCTGCGAACGGACCTTGGCTTTGGTCGCTGCCGACTGATGGTTGCGGTGCCAGAATCGAGCCCCTGGCAGTCCCCGGACCAAATCCCAGAAGACGCCCGCATCGCCACCAGTTTTCCAAACCTGACGCGCGCTTACTTTGAGGGGCTTGGAAAGAAGGTGCGCATCATCAACGTGAGCGGCGCATGTGAAGTGACGCCAACACTCGGCGTCGCGGATGCCATTGTGGATTTGACCAGCTCTGGTAGCACCCTCATCATGAACCACTTGCGCGAAATTGGAAGCATCCTCACCAGCACATGCCACCTCATCACCGGCCCCACCATTGACCCCGAAATCCAATCGGACCTCGACCGATTGGTGTTTGCCCTGGAATCCGTGATGGATGCACGAGACCAACGGTACCTCCTGGCGGATTTGCCGCGCACATCCCTTGATGCTGTGCGTGAATTCCTACCTGGCCTCGCTGGACCGACCGTTGTGGAGATTGCCGGCGACCCAGACACAGTGGCGATTCAAGTGGTGGTCCAAGAGGACAAGATTTTCGACGCCGTCCACCAATTGAAGGAATTGGGCGGGCGGGGCATCCTCGTTGTTCCCATCGACCGGATGGTAGCCTAATGCAAACAACTGCCCCGCACCTAACCGAGCCCTTGAATCACGCGCCATTCCTGGCCGCCTCCCGGACGTGGCCACAATGGTGACAATCCAACCTCAAACCCTTGCAGAAACGGACGTTACTCCGTTCATCCACCGCGCCCGCGACGTGGACCCCGGCGTGGTACAAGCGGTTCAGTTGATTATTGAACACATTCGCCGGGACCGGGACCAAGCCCTTCGAGAAATCACCAAGCGCTTCGAAGGCGCAGACCTCGCAGATCCCTTCGTTTCCGCCGAAGACTGGCAACAAGGCGCCGACGCCTGCCCTGACGATGTCAAGAAGGCGATCCAAGGAAACCTTGCGCGAATCAAGGCGTTCCACGCTTTGCAAGTGCGCGAAGAAGAAACCCTAGAAGTCACCCCAGGCGTGACCCTCGGCCGCCGGCCCGTGCCTTACGAAGCGGTGGGTTGCTACGTTCCCGGCGGTCTTGCCAGCTACCCCTCCACCGTGCTCATGACGGTGATTCCAGCCAAGCTTGCAGGGTGCGAACGGATCGTCGTGGCCACGCCGCCGCGCCGAGATGGCACCGTTGACCCCGCCGTGCTATTTGCTGCCAAGGAAGCCGGAGCGACCCATGTGCTGCGAGCCGGTGGCGCCCAAGCCATCGCCGTGTTGGCGCTCGGCACCCCCAATATTCTCGCCGTGGACGCCATTGTTGGTCCGAGTAATGCCTACGTCACAGCCGCCAAGCAAATGGTTTCAGATCTCGTCCACACGGACGCCCCCGCAGGCCCTTCAGAATTACTGGTCCTCGCGGACAAAACCGCCAACGCCGCCCCCATCGCATTGGATCTCATTGCCCAAGCAGAGCACGATCCGATGGCCCAGTGTCTTTTGGTCACGAATCACGCGCCTCTTGCAGACGCGGTGGATGCAGAATTGGAAGCCCGCATCAGCGACACGCCACGGGCAGATATTGTTCGCGCCAGCCTTGGCAAGTATGGCGCCCTCTTGGTGGCAGAATCCTGGCAAGAAGCGATTGCATTCTGCAACGAGTACGCCGCCGAGCACCTAGAGATTCACAGCCGCGACCCCAAGCGTGACCTACAACACATTCGCCGAGCCGGCAGCGTGTTCCTAGGACAACATGCCCCTGTGCCTCTCGGAGACTACGGCAGTGGTACCAACCACGTCTTGCCTACCATGGGCTTTGCTAGGCTTCGCGGCGGCTTGTCCGTGGACGACTTCAGGACCTGGATGACTTGGCAAGATGTGACGCCAGAGGGTCTTGCGGCAATCGGCGACGACGTTGCCACC
>JBFJXT010000307.1:0-2074 GCA_041623015.1 Thermoplasmatota archaeon
CCGGAGCAACGATGAGGTCATCCGGTTCGTTGTCATTGTCCAAGCAGCCCGAGAGCACAGTTAGTGCCAGCAGGGCAGCAAGGGAAACTGCACGCATAGATTGGCCGAACAGAAGGGGCTCTTAGCGATTCTGGCACTTGTCTTAGCCATTGGCGCCACGGCCGCTTCGCTGGGCGGGTAACCAATTGAGGAAACTAAGGGTTATTCCTTGCCGGCAGAGAGCTTGGTAGCCACTTGCCGGATGATTGCTTCCTTGGTGTCGGACTTGGAAACCACCACGCGCCCCACAGCCCGGTAAGGAACCGAGGGGTGCTTGGCATTTTCTTCAAGCGTCACATCAAAGCCAGCCTTGCGGGCGGCAGATTCAACCCAACGTGCGTCGGGTTCATTGACAGCGAGGGAAGAGGGAACGCGTCGGCCAGCCGTGCGGCTGCGCCGTGCGTCAAAGTAGTGCGGCCAAAGGACCAGCTTGTTCTGACCCTTCGAGACCACAGAAATCCTACTCGACGAGGACGCCGTTCAGTGCACCGTGCTGACCGGGGCGGCTGGTCACACGGACCTTACCGGCGTCGGTGTCCACAACAGCACCCTTGGTGATGATGTTGCGGCGCACGTAGTGGATGTTCGCGGTGTTTTCGACGACGTTGGTCAGCGCTGCGACCTTGGTCTTGCCAGTCTTGGCGTCGGTCACGTTGATCTTGTCGGTCGTCAAGACCTTGATCTTCTGGTTGGCACCCTTGGTGCGAACCAGTTTTTGCGTGTGGACGCCAACGTGGGCATCGATGTGCTCGCGGGCGATCTCGCTGCGGCGCTTCTTCTGAGCGCGAATGAGACGCCCACCAGTGGGCTTGCGACGGGAGTTGCCTTGCCAGAGAGCCATGCGGTCACCTAGGGTGTAGGGGTCGCGACAGAGATGGGGTATATGACCATTTTCAGGGGTTCCAGGGAAGTGCTGGTCGGTCGTGGACGCGGTGCTCGAGTCCAAAATAGACGCGAGGGATGCCGTTTTTGGCACTGTACTTGCGCACGTTTGGAATGGACTGGGCAATGGATTCTATCTGTTGGGCGGTTAATCCCGTGGCACTTTGCAAGGCAGCAGAAGTACGAAGGTTGTAGGCGGGCGCGTTGAGCATTTCGTAGATGGTCTTGCGTTCGGCAGTCAAGGAGGCATCTGGCCTTGGAGCGGAGCTTTTGGGTGCAGGCAGACGGGCGACAGTCGCCCCATTTGTTCGAGAACGAGCAGATAGCAGGGGTTCATGCTCCATTTCGGCCGGCACCTTTGGAGCGGCCCCAAGCCCCACGACGGCCTCTTCTTCATTGATTTCAGGAGCCCAAAGCACCGATTCGCCAGTGGATTCCTCCCACTCTGAATCCTCTTCACCATCTGCCGAAAGCCCGGTGGTTTGGGCGTCAATTTGCGATTGCAGCCGGCGCTCTAGGTCGGCAAGCGCCAGTTTGAGGTCCTCCACTTCGGCTTCTTGTTCAGGAAGGGCGTCCTTGACAGCTTCAATTTGTTTCTGGGTGTGTTTTTGGAATTCGACGCCGAGGAATTTCAAGGTGGCCGCAGATGGAATGAGGGCGGTGACCACCACAAGAATGGCAGCGGTTTCCACTTTGATTGGGCCAGTAAACATCATCACGGCCATCAAAATGAACGCCGCAAAGGGCGGAACCTCTCGGGTGAGCGCATGCCAGACTCGACCAGAGTTTAGCTGCTGCAAACGGCCCATGCTGAGGCGAACTCTTTGGGCCATTAAGCCAAATTGACGATTTTGGGCCGACGAGGGCCACGGCGGAGAGGAGGAGAAGGAGTGTCACGATGAGGACCTTAGTGCTTCATGCCCATCGGCTCGTTCGCCTTGACGGACTTCTTCATGGTGTTGCCCACGGCGAGGATGTTTCCATCCGGGTCCTTGAACCAGGCGGCCTTCAAGTCGCCAATGGTGGCGACCCCGTGGTCAGTTTTGAGATTCGGCATGTCGTAATCTTCGAAGGTGACCCCTTTTCCTTGCAGTTCCTTGACGGCACCCTCAACGTCCTCCACGGCGAAGCTCACCACGGTGGCGCTGGAGCC
>JBFJXT010000308.1:0-2039 GCA_041623015.1 Thermoplasmatota archaeon
CACTGCCCTGGGGAGTTCCCACGCGAGCAGAGCACCAGTCCCCGTCACAGTTAGTACCGCCCCAGGTTGCACTGCTTGTCCCAGCTTCCACGCAGTCGTGGAATGCCGAGACCCCGGGCGCTAGGAGAACTAAGCTCATCATGGCGAGCAAAAAGACGCGCATGCACCTTGATTGGACCCCGCGCCTTGGTCTTAATTCGGGATGAACGCAGAAGCCACCTAGCGCCGCCACACAACCACACGGCCTGCCGGCCCGGCCGATGACTTGTGCGCGCGGTGTTGCATCGTCGCGTTGAGTTTACTGTTGGCGCAGCAAATTCAGAGCGCTTCCGGCCCAGAACCACTTCACTTGCTCAGTGTTCATGGTGTGCTTGGCGGCGAAGGTCTCAGTGGTGCCGTCGTCGTGGGAGAGCTGCACGGTGACGTTCTTGCCAGGCGCGAGGTCAGCCACGTCCACGACGCTGATTTGATCCCATTCGCGGATCTTCTCGTAATCGGCGGGGTCCACGAAGGTCAAGGGAAGGATGCCTTGCTTCTTGAGGTTGGTTTCGTGGATGCGGGCAAAGCTGCGGGTGATAATCATACCGCAGCCCAAGTGGCGGGGCTCCATGGCGGCGTGTTCTCGGCTGCTGCCTTCGCCAAAGTTTTCGTCGCCCACAACGCACCAGGTGACCCCCTCGGCCTTGTAGCGGCGGCCAATGGCGGGGTACATCTTGGTTTCGCCGTCTGCTTCATCCTTGCGGCCACCCACGGTGTCATGGAAGGCGCTGTTGGCACCGATGTAGCAGTTGTCGCTGATGTTGTCCAAGTGGCCGCGGAATTTGAGCCACGGGCCGGCTTGGCTGATGTGATCAGTGGTGCACTTGCCCTTGGCCTTCAAGAGAAGGGGCATGCCTTGGAGTTGCGCTGCGTCGCGAGCCGGGAACGGTTCGAGCAATTGCAGGCGCTCACTGGTGGGCGCCACGACGACGGAAACGTCGGCGCTGCTGGTGGGAGGTGCGAGGTAGCCGTTGGGGTCGGGCACGAAGCCACCTTCGGGAACTTCAGGCGCCGGAGCCGGTGCTTCGAGGCGGAAGGTCGTGCCATCCACGGTGATGTCATCGGTGAGGGGGTTGAAGCTCAGGCTGCCGCTGAGGGCGTAGGCCATGACGATTTCGGGGCTGCCGATGAATGCCATGGTCTTGGCGGAGCCGTCGTTGCGCTTGGGGAAGTTACGGTTGTAACTGGTGACGATGGTGTTGACCTCGGCGTTGTCTTCGGCGGGGCGGTTCCATTGGCCGATGCAGGGGCCGCAGGCGTTGGCCAAGACGGTGGCGCCGGCTGCGTTGAGGCGGTCCATGATGCCGTCGCGTTGGATGGTCAAGTGAACTTGCTCGCTGCCTGGAGTGATGAGAAGCGGGGTTTGGGCCTTGATGCCGTGGGCCATTGCTTGCTCGGCCACACTGACGGTGCGGACCATGTCTTCGTAGCTGCTGTTGGTGCAGGAGCCAATGAGCGAGGCGCTGACGTTGTCGGGGTAGCCTTCCTTCTCCACGGCGTCGCGCATGGCACTGACGGGGCGGGCCAGGTCAGGAGTGTGTGGGCCCACGAGGTGAGGTTCAAGGGTGTCCAAGTCGATGTGGATCACTTGGTCGTAGTATTCCTCGGGGTTGGCAATCACTTCAGGGTCGGCCACGAGCATGGTGTGGTGTTCATCGGCGAGGTCTGCGAGGTCCGAGCGGGCGGTGCTTCGCAGGTAGATGTTCATGCGCTCGTCGTGGGGGAAGACACTGGTGGTGGCTCCGTGCTCGGCGCCCATGTTGGTGATGGTGCACTTGCCGGTGGCGGAGATGCTCTCGCAGCCTTCGCCAAAGAATTCGATGACGGCGTTGGTGCCACCCTTGACGGTGAGAATGCCGCACAGCTTCAGGATGACGTCCTTGGGCGCGGTCCATCCGCTCATCTTGCCAGTCAGCTTGACGCCGATGATCTTGGGGTGGAGAACCTCCCAGGGGAAGCCCGCCATGACGTCCACAGCATCGGCACCACCGACACCGCTG
>JBFJXT010000309.1:0-2025 GCA_041623015.1 Thermoplasmatota archaeon
CGCCCCGCCTCGATTACACAGGCGTTGGAGTGTGTCTGCGGCGTCCGGAGTCATGGGGGTGATCCCGCCTTCGCCTTGGATTGGCTCTATGAAAACACCAATCACGTCTTGGGTATCAAACATGTGCTCCAGCGCGCCCGGGTCGTTGAACGGCACATGGACCACGTGTTGCGGAAGCGGCCCGAATCCCGATTGATACTTTGGCTGGCCAGTGAGGGCAAGAGAACCAAGCGTTCGACCGTGGAAGCTGTTGTGAAACGCCACGATGACGCCCCCGGTTCGGCCTTGGTTGTGCGCATGTTTTCGGATTGCTTTGAGGGCTGCTTCATTGGCTTCTGTGCCCGAATTGACAAGGAGCACCTTGTGGCCCCCGGTGAGATGTTGGAGTTTGGCAGCAAGGTGTAGTGCGGGCTCGGAGGCGTAGAGGTTGCTCACGTGGCCCAAGGTCGCCAGTTGGGAGTGCACGGCATCTATGATGGCCGGATGGGCGTGGCCGAGGCTACTCACAGCAATACCGGCCAACAAATCGGTGTATGATTTTCCGGTGGCGTCCCAGACTGTGGTGCCTTGCCCGCGAACCAGTGTCAAGTCTGGCGTGCCATAGTTTGGCACCATGACGTCTTGCCATTCCGGGTTCATGCAATCACCGCCTGTTGCCGAGAATTTGCGGTGATGCGCGTTCCTGAATCCGTCCACATGGCACTCAAGTCTCCTATGATGGCTTCTGAAAATCCTGATTCTAGGGCCTTCATGGCAGTGCGAAGTTTGGGAATCATGCCTCCCTGCGCGGCGCCGCTGGAAAGCAAAGTCTCTGCCCCTTCAAGGTCGATCGCAACCAGCGATGCGCCTGCCCCATCTCTAACGAAGGGGACATCTGTCGCGAGCATCAATCGGTTGGCTTGGAATGCTCTGGCAACGGCAAGTGCGGCCTCGTCTGCGTTCACGTTCAGAGGTCCCTCCGAATCGAATCCAACTGGCGTCACGATGAGAATTCCCCCGGGCAGACCCGAGGCATCAAACCGTATCGCCGACCCAACCCTTCCAAGCGGAAGCGGCCCATTTTTTATGACTGCCTCCAGCCGACGCTCTAGAGCGCTCACATGATGGACGGGAAGGCCACGATGAAGAAGGCCCTCTGCCATACTTTGGCCCACTTGACCTAAAACCGCCAGGACAACGTCGGCGCCCTTTGTCGATGTGACACGCAGACCATCCACTTTAACGGGGGGCCCTTCAATGGCAAGCAGTGCTTGGTCCAATTGCGGCCCTCCCCCGTGGACAATAATCCATGATTCAGCGTGGTCGGTTCTGTGGTTCCAAGCATGAGCCAGTTGATCCAGGGTCTCGGGGAGGGTACAGACGGCCCCTCCAAGTTTCAACAGCGTCGTCATGAACATCACGTTGTGTAAGCGGAATTGAAGACCACGTAATCTTCGGTCAAATCGCAGCCCCACGCAAGCCCCTGGCCGTCGCCCCCGTGGAGATTGACATGAATGGCCACGTCGCTGCCTTCCATCAGGGCCCGTGCGGTTTCTAAGTGGACGCCTGAAGTGGGCTCACCCCCCTGCAAGACGGCAGATTGCTTTGCCAAATTGCCGATGGAAATATCCACTGTTGTAGGATCAAGCGGGACGCGGGTTTGGCCCATGGCGCTGACGATTCTTCCCCAGTTTGGATCACACCCATGAATGGCAGCCTTGACGAGGTTACTGCTGCCAATTGCCCTGGCCAGGGTCCGCGCATCTTCATTGGATGCCGATTCGGAGACCTGAACGTGAATCAGTTTGGTTGCGCCTTCACCATCGGCAGCAATTTGCTTGGCAAGATCTTGACAGAGTCCTGTCACGGTGTCCATGAAGCCGGGCCAATCTGGGTGATTTGGATGCATCTCAGGACCCTGACTTGCCCCGGTGGCCATGAACACAGCCGTGTCGTTGGTGCTCTCGTCTCCGTCCACGCTGATTTGATTGAAGCTCAAGTCGGTGGCCTGGGCAAGCGCCAATCGCAGACTTGGTGCTGATACAG
>JBFJXT010000310.1:0-2017 GCA_041623015.1 Thermoplasmatota archaeon
CCGGTGCTGTCGCGGAACAAGTTGATGCCGGTCTTGGGAGCGGCGGCGCGCAGACCGAAGCGGAGTCCACTGTTGCCGTAGCTGATTACTTCGGCGCCTAGGCTCGTGGGACCGGCGCAGAGGCCAGTGGGGCCGCCAAAGTGGCGAACGCTGGGGTTGATGCGGCTGTGGTCGTTGGGGTGGACCTTCACGAGGGCGAAGTCGTTGTAGGCGCAGGCTCCGGGAGGCGTTGGTGCCCCGGATTGCTGCATCGCTTTCCAGCTGCTGTAGGCAAGGGTGCCTTGGCGGCTTGCGCCTTGAATGGTGACAGGGGTTCCCACGGCACGGCTGCCGGTGGTGCATCCGTTGGTGCTGGTGGCAGCGCCGAGGCCAGCACAGTGGGCGGCGTAGCCGAGGTAGATGTCAAAGGTAGGCGGATTGGAACCGGTTTGACGGTAGTAAACGAAGTTACTGGTGCACTGGGATCCGCTGGTAATCATCTGCACACCGGGCTGGATGGTGGCAGTGGAAAGCGCCGCCCACGTGGGGACGGCTGTTGCAGCATCAACGCTGGGCAAGTCGGGTTCAATGTGGGCATCAAGGGCACCAACTGGCAGGCCAATGATGGTCAATGATGCGACAATGAGGATCGCAAGCGGAATCGCATTGGAGTTGTTCATCGCGTCAACATCGGCCAATCTTAGTCAATGGTTGTGGAGTGTATCTCCATTGACGAGTAACGACTTCGTCAGATGTTTTTCGAGTCGGAGTTTGCACCTAGGCTGGCATCTGCCACGTGACGATTCGAACATCTTCGAGACCTGGCGACTGATTCACAAGGTCTAGCATCTCATCCACGGGCACAAACAAGCTGAAATCCGAGTTGGGAACCACCGTGCTTCCGCCTTGGGAGAGGACGCCTGCTGCAAGTCCGTTGCTGAGCATCAGCGGTGCTCCGCTGTCTCCTTGGACGCTCGGTGGGTCTAGGCGCACCACGAGTTGATCGCCGTCAAAGAAGCCAACGGCGAGTGAGTCATCGAAGAGGAACCGTCCTGTTTTCACGTTGTCTGGGCTGTTGAGTTCTCTTTGACTGCTCGCTCCGTAAGCCAAGACGGCGGTGCCTGGAAGCAAAGTCGAAGAATCGGCAACCCCTGTGGGTCCGCCCCAGTGCATGACGGAGGGGTGGGTGCGGTCTCGTGCGCCCTCGTAGTTGCGAATGGCAACGAGGGCAAAGTCTCGACTCAGGGATTCTCCCTTGGCCCAGCCGTCGAAGGCAACGTCGCCAATGTGGACGAAATTAGATCCTCGCTTGACCATGACATCAGCGCCGAGGGATTTGCGATCAGGGCCCTCCCCAAGACAATGCGCGGAGAAGGAGAGGTACAGAGTTTCGTTGTCTGCGGAGGCAAATAGGAATGCGGCGGTGCATTGTGCCGACGCGGTTTCAGTCAAGGGTACAAACAATTGGGCCCCGGGCCGAAGGTCGGCCTTGGAGGCTGGCGGCCACCCGGAATTGGGGCCCACTTCTGAGGGTCCAAAATCAAAGGAATCCTGCAAACATCCAGCAAATGCCAGGATGAGCAGGGGTGCCGCAAGGGCAACAGGACGCATCACAGGTCTTACGCGGTGTTGGAATTGATAATGGTTGTCGTGAGGGTATGAAAACAACCAAAATGGGCGACTTAGGCGCGAACGGGGGTGGCGGTTTCTGAGCCTTCATCAATGGCTCGAAGGCGCAGCACGCGTTGTTCGTCTTGATCTCGCAAATTTCGGATGGCTGCAGCGATGAAATCCGAACGGCCCCGGTAGCCCAATGGCTTGCCGAAGCGGTCCACGAAGACGTCCAATTCTTCGATAAGGTCTGTTGGAAGCGAGACCGGCATGGATGCTCGTTTGACGTCGCCCATGGGAGTGGGTACTGGTTCTTTTGATAAGAGCCAGTCGCACAAATTTTTGCCTAAAAAACTAGAAGCTGACTCGGGTCAAAGACAAAGGGAAGAGGCGTCAAGTTGATTGTTTTCTTGCATTCAACGAGGGC
>JBFJXT010000311.1:0-2013 GCA_041623015.1 Thermoplasmatota archaeon
CCAAGGTCACTGCGGTCCTCATCGACCTCGGTCAACCCATCCCAAGCCTTGAGGACGCCCGTACACGCGCACTCACCAACGGAGCCGAGAACTGCATCATCATCGATGCCAAGGACGCCCTCGCAAAGCGCTTCCTTGCTCCCGCCATTCACGCCAACGCCCTCTACGAAGGCGCCTATCCACTGGCCACCGCCCTCGGTCGCCCCCTCATTGCCGAAAAATTGGTACAAGTAGCACTGGACTTGGGCGCCGACGCCGTCAGCCACGGGTGCACTGGCAAAGGCAACGACCAAGTTCGCATCGAAGCCGCCGTGCGCGCTCTTGCGCCTCACTTGGAAGTGTTGGCTCCCCAACGCACCCACCCCATGACGCGGGATGAAGTGCTTCGCTACGCAGACACCCACGACTTGGCCCTGCCAGCACTCAAAAACAGCCCCTACAGCGTCGACGAAAACCTCTGGGGTCGCAGCGTAGAAGGCCACGACATTGAAGATCCTGCAAGCGCCGTCCCCGAAGACGCCTTCACCTGGACCGCTGCGCCGATCGCGGCGCCCAACACGCCCCAAACCTTCACGCTCACCTTCAACCAAGGCGTCCCGGTCGCCCTCAACGGCCACGAGATGCCGCTTCACGAGTTGATTGCACAACTCAACGCCATCGCCGGCGCCCACGGAGTTGGTCGCGTGGATCACGTGGAAAACCGCCTCGTTGGCATCAAAACGCGCGAAGTCTACGAAGCCCCAGCCGCTTTTGCGATTCTCGAAGCTAAAAAGGCACTGGAAACCCTGTGCCTGACTCGGGAAGAAGCTCAAATCAAGACCAGTTTGGAGCAAAAATTCAGTGAAATGGTCTACGATGGCAAATTCTTCCATCCGGCCATGTCAGCCATGCAGGCGTTCTTTGCCCAGATGCACACCGTTACCACTGGAAGCGTGACCCTTCAAGCCTACAAAGGCGGCCTCACGGTTATCAGCCGCAGCAGCGAACAAACCCTCCTCGATGCGGGTCTATCCACCTATGCTGATGGTGATCAATTCCACCACCAAAGCAGCACTGGCTTCATCGACATTTGGACCCTGCCCTTGGCAGTTCTTGCCCGCAAGCGAGGCGCGCCGGTTCAGCTTGAATCCAACAAAGTCCTGGATTCTAAGGCGGTGAACTCATGAGTTTGCCCGTCTGGAGTGCCCGCACTGGCGCCCTCCCATCCCTCACAAACGCCGCATTTTCTACGTTCTCAGAGACCACGCTTGAGGATGCAGAATTTGTGACCATGGACGCCCAAGGCAGCATCGCCCACGTGCTTGGTTTGCATCATGCCAAATTGTTGGACACAGGAGACGCCGAGGCACTGATTCAAGGCATCCAAGAATTGGCACAAGGACACGTCAATGGCGTCTGGAGTCTAGATCCGGCCCTCGAAGATGTTCACATGAACATGGAAGCGGCGCTCACGGAAGCACTCGGGGATGCAGGAAAGCGCCTACACACCGGCCGCAGTCGCAACGATCAAGTCGCAACGTGTCTTGTCTTACACGCTCGCGCCGGCATTGCCACGCTTGCTGGCTTATCCCATCAAGTAGCAATGGCGTTGACCCACCTTGCAAGCGCTCACACAGAGACGCCATGGGTAGCCAAAACCCACGCACAACCCGCCCAACCGGCAACGCTTGGGTTCCTTCTTCACGCACATGCCCTACGGTTTGCAGACCTTACGGAACAGTGCTTGAGCACCTTCGAATCCATCAATGAAAGCCCCCTTGGTTGTGGCGCGGTGGCGGGCAGCACTCTGCCCTTGGATCCAGCATACACAGCCGGCCTCATGGGCCTCAAGCCACCTCGCAATGCCTTGCTGGCAACGGGAAGCCGCCCCACCGTGATAGCCTCCACCACTGTTGCGGCCCACGTGGGATTGGTCGCGGCCAGTCTCGCCCAGGACCTCATGGACCTGTTTGGCCAAAAGCACCTGTCCTTGGACTCCGGCCACACCACCGGAAGCAGCCTAATGCCCCAAAA
>JBFJXT010000312.1:0-2006 GCA_041623015.1 Thermoplasmatota archaeon
GGCTCGAAGCGGCAAACGCAACCAATTCAAGGTGGTGGCTTGAATGGATTTTGAGAATCCTGGATCGGCGCTGCGTCGCGTGACTCGGGGGAATCCTCGGGTGCATCCTTGTCCATCGTGTGGCGCCCGGAATCGGTTAACGTGGAAGGATGTGCAACGCGGGTATCAGTGTGATTCGTGCGCGGATTGCGAGGAGGGAGCTTGGTGAGTCAACGCATGATGGCAGTGCGTGGCATTGTGCGTGAGCACACGGCGCGGGAAGTAGAAGGCGTCTTGGTGGATGTGCAAACCGCCAACGCAATCGTGACCTTGTATGATGCCCTCAATGCCGAGAATCAAGAATACCTTGAATCCCTGAGCATGGAGCGGATGGGTGTGATTGCCTGGAGGTTGGTGCAATGATTCGGCCGGAGCGCGTATTCAAGCGCCTCGTGCGACTGGTGCCGGACCTGGCTGATTTGGAGGCAGGCGTGGCAAGGGTGAGCAAGATCAGTGAAAGTGGTGTCTTCATGGATTTGCACTTGGATGTCCTTAGTCGAAGCGAGTCGAGTGCTGAGATCATCATCAAGTTGGCCCTGGCGCACTACTACAAGCAAAACGGCGACCTTGTGCCCGACCCAGACATGGTAATCCGCGTCAGGCTCATGGGAGAAACGGCAGAGGCATTATCGTACCAGGATTGGCAAAGCTACAAGGAAGTCTACCTGGGCGACGGTCAGATCAACGTGACACAGAAAGTCCACCAGAACATCTTCCTTGGACAATGGCTACTCAATGCCTGGAAACAAGGACACCGACTCGGGCCCTAGCCAGCCCAGGCGAAAATACAATGGGAAAACATCCGAGTTGCAAGGATTGCTAGGCATGCGCCCTAAATTCACAAAACCACACGATTTGATTTCTAGGTTCCAAAGCTGCGTTGGTCTTTCCGAAAGTGCCAAACAGAGTCGAAGTGGTGGCATGTTGTGCGCCTTGGCATGCTCATGGTATTCGTGTTGCTAACAACAGCGATAGCTGGATGCATCCAAAACGAACCAATTCAGTATGTTCCTGATTCGAAACCACTCGAAGATCAGGACTCCGAACCAGCGCCCCGACCAGATCAAGGAGGCGAACCACCCGCCAAGCCGCTGCCCGTTCCTTCAGAAGACCTCCCCGAACCGGAGCCAAATGAAACAGTGTCTCCGTCGCTCTTGGAACCGCATGTCATCGTCGCCGTGCCAGACTCCGGAATCAACCCATACCACGAAGTGTTCCACCGGCCCAACCGCAAGGAGCACCCTTGCACATACATCCAGGACTACCCCTGCGACATACCCGCCCTGAATCTATCCATCGGCAAGCACGACTCGTACCGCGAGGCGGTCCTGGCTGACCTAGACTTGTGGAAGAACTTCAAGCCCGGCGAATGGTATTGGATTCCTCGCACGGCCATTGTTGGAATCGGGTGCGATTTGGCGCGGGATGGCGAAAGCCACACGGACGGCATCCCTTCGCTATTATGTGGCCTTGATGAAAACGACGACCACGGCACGGGCATTGCTTCGAGCATCCTCATGGAAAACCCGGACGCCTTTCTAGTGGTGTATGAGAGCCATTCGCAGGGTCACGGTGGGCTGGATTTGTCCAGTGTTCCCATCGACATCTACAGTCACTCCAACGGGTTCAATGGTCCAAGTCCGTATGTTGGGCCGGTTGGTCCGATGCTGGATTCGTTCAACAGCATCTACGTCCGTGCGGCGGGAAACCAACCAGACACCACGTTCGACAAGTATTACCGCTCCCGACCTGACGTGATTGTGGTCGGGGGTGTTTTTCCTGCCGATCGTACTGTGCCAGTCATTACGACCAAGAATATGGATGTGGCAAGTTATTTTTCTCGACCAGGCGCCCGGTCGGATTCCATCACGGAGCTGAGGCCGGACTTTGAGGGAACAAGCCTCGCGGCACCCACAGTCGCAGGAGCCCTTTCCAAGGTCGTCCTCGGCCTGCGGCAGGTTAGTGGA
>JBFJXT010000313.1:0-1968 GCA_041623015.1 Thermoplasmatota archaeon
CTTGGAAGCTGGCGGCCTCATCTTTAGTGGACGCATGCCGGATCGCCCTATCATGGAAGTGATGGAGCTGCCCAAGAGCGTCCACCCGTACTTCATTGGCGGCCAGTTCCACCCAGAATTCAACAGCCGACCGGATCGCCCGGGGCCGTTGTTTGTGGGTTTGGTTCAAGCGGCTATGGAGCGCAAGGGTGTTCCCGTGGCCCCGGCAACGCCCTCGTCGAACTAAGCCCGCGTCGGCCACGGCCGGAAATCTGTGAGCCAAAATGAGCCACACAGCCTAGCGCCAGCGCGGCAAACAGGACCGGCGACGATGGCCTTCCGCCACTGTCAATCGGGGCGACCCCCATGCAGCTAGGCGCCAGCCGCTACACCCCCGCTCATATACAACGTCATCATGCGCCTCGCCATGAGCACACTCGAAGAATACCAGGCGCTTCTGGGCAAGGCCCGCGCCGCCCTGCCGGAGAACCTCGGCAACCGGGAGCGATGGTCGCTTCCTCCTGCAGAAGTCATCAAGGAAGGTCGCTTCACCATCCTGCGAAACTTCCGCGATCTTGTCAACGCCGTGCGCCGCGACGAGAACCACCTCGGCAAGTACCTCTTGCAGACCCTCGCCACCGCCGGTCAAATGGACGGCGACCGCCTGATCTTCACTGGCCGCGTCGGCATGAACCAAATTACCAGTCGCCTCGATGACTACGTGGCAACCTTCGTTCAGTGCAGCGAATGTGGCAGCCCCGACACCAAGTTGACGCGCCAAGACCGCGTCCAGATGCTTCAGTGTGAAGCCTGCGGTGCCCACCAGCCCGTGAAGGCCCGCAAGGGTCAGCGCCGTGCGGAAGCCGGTGCCCAGGTGCGCGAAGGCGGCACCATCGAAGTGACCGTCGAGAAGGTTGGCCCTCGTGGCGAAGGCATGGTCGATTTGGAGGGATACACCATCATCATCCCCAAGACGCCTTCCGGCACCACCTTGAAGGTCCGCATCACACGCCTGCAAGGCAAGTTGGCCTTCGCCGAACCTCTCTAAGCAATCGCTTACGAGAAACCCCGCATCGAACCCAAATAGGCATCCCTCGAGCGGGAGCCCTCGTGGCGCTTTTGCCAAGGCACAGGTTTTTCTTCCTTGAGCCCCAATAGAATCGCAGTGCGTCTGCCCCCACTGGTGTTGTTGGTGCTTCTGTCCTTGCAGGTCTTGGACATGCTGACCACGGCCCTTGGCCAATTTCTTGGCATCACCGAAGGCAACCCCGTGGTCCGTTGGCTCCTCGGTTGGGGCGGGTACGCTGGGTTTGCCTTCGCGAAGGTGTTCTTTGTGCTGTTTGCGTCCTTGTTGCTCAATTGGAGTTGGCGCGGCGCCGGCCCCTGGGCGCTGCATGTCTTGAACGTCATCTACGTGGCCATCGTGGTTGGAAACGTTGGCACCTTGCTCCATTGGCCCATGGTGATCGCGTGGATTGCAGCAGCGTTGTTTGCTGTCCTTTGGCTCTTGGTACCCCGTGGCATTGTGCCGGCACTCCCTGCTCGGGCACGATTTTTGGGCGCAGAAGTGCAATGGGCTGGCTACTCGGATACTACTGAGCGTTCGCCTTCTCGGATGTCGCCTTCGTACCGATAGAGGGCACCCTCAGCTTCGTCCAGCGTGGCTTTGTGGCTAGCGTCGCAAAACGGTTTGTTCTTGCTGAGCCCACAGGCACACAGGTACAGATCCTTGCCGTCTCGCTCAGTGGCCGCAACCACGTAGGGCTCATGGGCATCATGCCGGATGATTCTGGCCATGCCTAGCCCTTGAACATCATTCCCCTTTCCTTTGTGCCTACGGGCAAGCGTGCCCTAGAGCGCAATTTGGTCTATTGGCAAGACCGCGTCGTGGCCATCCCGAAGGGCGCGCAGGTAGGTCAATTCGCGGCGATAGGTGGACACATCTCCGTCTTCAAGGGGCGTTTCCAAGTAACCCGCCACGCCGTCAAA
>JBFJXT010000314.1:0-1915 GCA_041623015.1 Thermoplasmatota archaeon
AGAACCCCAGCACGAAGGGTCGCTGCCGGCGCTGGGGCATAAAGGTTGGGCTGCCTACGTTGATTCGCCTTCAAGCCCAGCCAGGGTGTATTCCAAGCGCTGGGTCCCTTTGCCCTTGGATTTTGTGCGCAGAATTTCAATGTCGCCAATTTCCCCGGTGTTGCGCACGTGGGTGCCGGCGCAGGGGCACAGGTCGATGTCGTCACCGATGCGAATGACACGAAGCTCTTGCACCGAGCGCGGCAGGAGGTCCATGTTGGTGCGTGCTTCCGGCATGATGGCGTTGATTTCGTCGCGAGTCATGGTGACTGCGTCGATGGGGCGCTTGGCACGGATGACGTCGTTGGTCGCGGCGGCGAGGTCCGAGAGCATCTCGGGCGTGAAATTGATAGGATTGAAGTCGATGCGGCTGCGCTCGGTGTGGATTTGGTTGCCCACGGTGCGGGCGGCGTCGAACAATTCGTAGGCGATGCCGCTCACAAGGTGCTGGGCGGTGTGCATGCGCATGTGGGCATACCGGCGGTCCCAGTCGATAGTGCCAGTGAGTTTGCTGCCCGCTTCCATGTTGTGCCCTTCGCCGACCACGTGCTTGATCGGGCCGCGCTTGGTCACTTCTTGCACTTGCAGGGGTGTGCCGTCTTCGGTGCGTAGGGTGCCCGTGTCCCAGTTTTGTCCGCCGCCTAGAGGATAGAACAGGGTTTGGTCCAACATCAGCCAGTCAGATCGAGTCTCTTGGACGGTCGCTTCGAAGGTGCGTTCATAGCACGCGTCGATGCTGTCCATGTAGAGCAATCGGGTCATGGGTTGTCATGGTCAGCCGCTGATGATGAGATTTTGCCCCGTCACGGCTTTCAATCTTGTCGACCCATACAACGGCGTGCGCGGCACCCTGCTGCTTGGTTCGTTCCTGGCGTTGCTCCTGATTTCTCCCCTGGTGGCTGCTCAAAGTGCAGATGACTTGGTGGAGATTTCCATAGATCTGAACGTGACGGCGCTTGCCGTGGGCGTTGAAGCGCCTGAAAGTTTCACGGCTGACGTGACCTTCGAGAGCAGCAGCCCCCTCGATAATGTGCAAGAGCGGACCATTTTGATGGAGCTTGACGGCGTGCCAGATGGCTGGACGGCAAGCGTGGAGCCCACGCACTTTTCCTTGGCCAATGGCGCCACGCGCTCTGTGACCATCACCATCGCGGTCACCACTGGCGCCGAGGCGGAAGATCTGGACTTGGTGGTCAACGCCAAACTGATGCCTCGTGGCATCGCGGACATCCCTGGCATTGGCACCGAAGTGGAGCCTGAAGAAACCGCCAGCGCTTCCGTGAATGTCCTGCGTGAAGATCCCTTGACGCGGGAGGCCCTTGAAGCGGTCGGTGCATGGCTCTGGCTGGTCTTGGCGGGTGCCTTGGTGCTGGCCGTGGTTGCAGGCAAATTGGTCTACGACACGCGAAGGACCGCCGTGAAGTTGCATTGCTCCATTTCTGAAGCCGACATCACTCCCGGCGGCCGCGTGGCAGTCCCAATGCGCGTCGAAAATGTCACGCGCTTGGAGGATACGGTGGTGTTCCATGTGGCGCCCATGCCTGATGGTTGGTCCGCGCACTTGCCTGTTCCAGAATTGGACTTGGACGGCCACCAATCAGAGGAACTGCACTTGATTATCCAGGCACCTGCCACCGCCAAGGCTGGCGATCGCCACAACGTAGGTGTCAGTGCGCACAGTGCCCAAGCACCCAAACGCGCGGCGGAGTTGGTGGTTGCGGCCACGGTTCAGGCCACCGACTAATTCACAAACCGGAACCTGGGCCTAGTGGCTGGGCCGTCGAAACACGCCCCGGACACTGGAACGGGTCACTTGCTTGCCTCGCAGCATAGGGGATCTTCGATGGCTCTGCATGGACTCCACTCGGAACCCGGC
>JBFJXT010000315.1:0-1906 GCA_041623015.1 Thermoplasmatota archaeon
CACCATCATCGTCGGCACCATCGCCCTCCACTTACTGGTCAATCGCGTCGGTTACTGGATTGGCCTCAAGGAGGTCCCCTGGTGATGGACCTGCTGGGTGACGACGACTTACTAGACCTTCGAAAACGCGCCAAAAGCAGCGACCCGGCCGCCTTCGTGGCCAACGCTCGCAGCCACCGCGCATCCATGCCTGAATCCAACCAAGAACTGGCCAAGTGGGCTCAAAATCGCCCCACTGCACAGCCAGTCAATCCCGATCACTGCCACCAATGCAAGAGCCCTCCCCGCATGGTGTGCAAAAGCTGCGACCGGCCAAGTTGCGCGGCTCACTCCTGGGCCATGCTCGGTGTCTGCCGAGGATGCGCCACGGAAGACCGCATGAAGCGATGGCACGGCAGCACCGTCAGCGACAAAAACTGGCTCGAGGACTCCTCATGAACGTCAAGAACCACACCCTGTGGACCGTCATGCCCTTCATCGTGGGCATCGTTTCCTTCGCCCTCCTCGCCGTCTTCAACGAAGTGCGCGGATTCGACTTGTGGCGAAACTATGCCCTTAGCGGCATTCTCCTGGGATCTCCCACGATCTACGTGCTGTGGCGCTTCCAAGTCCACTTGCCGCACTACATTCAATGGACCATTGTCGGCGCCTTGCTGACCCATTACGGTGGCGGCAGCCTCGGAAGTCCCGACCCCTACAAGATGGGACTCTTGGGCATGCATGGCGTCAATGGTGCTTACCACCACTTCGAATGGTGGGACCACTTGACCCACGGCGTCGGCATCGGCGCCAGCGCCATGGGCATCGCGTACCTGTTCGAAGTGTTCCACGTTCGCCGTGGCCTGCAATGGAGTTCCAGTGCCGTGTTTTTGTGCACCATGCTGGCCTCCTTGACCGCTGGTGTTGGCGTGGAACTCTACGAATACCTCGGTAAAACCGCGTTCCAAACCATTGACCAGGGCGGATACGAGAACACCATGCGGGACCTTCACTTCAATTTCATGGGCGCCATGGTTGGGGGAGGCCTCGCCGTCACCGTCAACCGAAGTCGCTTCTGGAACCTCGTCAAGAACCGCTGGGGCGAAGTGGAATTGGTTTCCCGCAACGCCCCTTGGTGGCAACGCACCACGAGCCCCATGGTTGGCTTCCTGACCTTCTGCAGCCTGCCTGCCGCCGGCGCCTTGTTCTTGGCGACCAAATTCTTCACGGAAGAACTGCCGCCCAACGACTTGCACATGTACGACCCGGCGCTTCAGACCCTAACCTGGCTCACCGGCATCGGCATCCTGCTTGCTCCCGTGACTGCTCGCATTCACAGCTTCGTGCTCAAAACGCATCTTGCCAGCGCAGCGCCCACGTCGCCTGCCGGTGCAACGGACGCCGAACCGATTCCGGTGTCTTCGGAGGATTAAGCCATGTTCAAAATGCTTGCAGCACTCCTTGGCATGGCCGTTGTGTTTGCCGTCTTTGCTGGTATCTTCTATGCTCCAGCAAACATCGAGTTGCGCCAAGACAATAGCGCATTCAACCTCGCCGCTGGAGAGGTACGCCAAGAAAGCCTCCAACCGAGCCTCGCCGGCAGCGACATCGTCGTCGAAGTGCAAGTGCTCGAAGGAGAAGTGGACATCTACGTCATGGACAAAGCCTGGGCAAGCGACCTGCCAAGCGACGGCAAACTCGTGCTGGATCGTCCGTTCAGTTACCACGCAGAGCCCTCTAAAACCCACGTGAACGGCACTCACACCTTCACGCTGCGAAGCGACGGAGAGACCTGGATTACCGTGGTATTTGACAATGGAGACAACTACTACGACGGCGACTCTGTTCCCCAGTCAGACCCAGAAAACGGCACGGACGGCACCGCGCGCATCAAAGTGACAGCCCGGTTCGTGGACGAGGAAAGCCG
>JBFJXT010000316.1:0-1898 GCA_041623015.1 Thermoplasmatota archaeon
GGCAGCCGGACCCACCCCAATTACCGTCGCCCCGGAAGCCACATTAATGAGCATAATTATAGCCAAGGCAGGGATTAGAGCCGCTCTATTTTTTAACATTGATAGCGAAAAGCGAATAGACATTATATAATTTGACGGTTAATGGCATACCAAGGGGTTTTCCATCTGGATGAAAAATAAATTTGGAATTTCAATCCCAGTGAACACTTCGTCGCCAATCGATGCCGACTGTGCGAGCACCAATCTTGGCCACGATGGGCGCATGGCGTTTGTGTTCGCTGCGTCGGACCATGGTGTCGATGCGTTGCACATCTTCCAGGGACTCTCCGGTGCGGAGCGCAATGTCCTCCACGTTTGAATTGAGTTCGATGCCCTTGAGAATGGCATCCAATCGCTTGTAGCTCATGCCCAGGTCTTGCTCATCGGTTTGGCCTGGGTGGAGACCTGCGGACGGTGGCCGTGCCACTAGATCCGCAGGCAATCCCATGTGACTTGCCAATTCGATGACTTGCGTCTTGTACAGGTCTCCAATGGGCTCCAGATCAACTCCGCCGTCGCCGTGCTTGGTGAAGTATCCCACTAGAAGCTCCGACTTGTTGCCGGTGCCGCACACGAGCCGACCACGGCCTTGTGCTTCGGCGTACAGGAACATCATGCGCGCCCGGGCCTTAGCATTGCCATGAACGAAGGGATCTGGCACGAAGCCTAATGCCTCTTCGAGCCCCGTGACGATGGGTGTGATGTCTCGGGTGACGCTTTCGATGCCGAGGTGTTCACAAATGGCGAGGCCAGCGTCCACGTCCGTTGGATCTGATTCGCGGTGCGGCATGCGGATGCCCAAGACATTCTTGGCCCCTATGGCTTCGACGCAGAGGGCCGCCGTGAGTGACGAGTCGATGCCGCCGCTGATGCCCACCACGAAACCCGATGCACCACTGCGTCGCAGGTGATCGCCAAGGAATCGAACAATGATGCGCCTCCACTCCTCAAGGGAGCCCACGGCAACGGACACAAATCTCGCCAGTCCCGTCGCGGCTTTGGCCGTTGCCATGGCAGGGTTCAAGCGCCCAACCTCAGTCCAAGCCTTGTGAAGGTCGCCCTGCACAGCGCCGCACCCGCCCTTGGTAACGTGGCCAAGAACGTGGAAACCGTGGCCACCGCCATGGCCACCGATGACGATTTGGTGGTGTTTCCCGAGTTGTTCCTTTCGGGCTACAACATTGGCGACGACGTTCAACGCCTAGCCCTTGAATCCGGCGACCCACAACTTGCACCCTTGCTTGAAGCGGCCAAGGCGAACCAAACCCACGTGGTTGTGGGCGCGCCTCTTCGCACCCGAGCAGGCCTCACCTACAACGCCGCCCTCTGCATCGACCCGGCCGGCGTCGAGACATGGATCCCCAAGCGAGCCCTGCCCAACTTCACCACGTTTCGCGAAGGCCTGTTTTTTGCCCACGGGGACGAACAACCCGTTTGGCACACAGAGCTTGGCGCCATCGGCATCAGCATTTGCTACGACCTGTACTTCCCGGAGTTCCAAAAACAGCAAGTGATGGAAGGCGCAGACATTCTCTTGAACATCAGCGCCAGCCCAAGCGCCAGTCGCCGATTCTTTGAAGCGCTCCTTCCCGCCCGCGCCATCGAAAATGCCTGCTTCTCGCTCTACTGCAACAACGTGGGTGCCCAAGACGGCATCGTGTTCTGGGGCGGCAGTCGCGCCATTGGTCCACGAGGCGACATGCTTGCTGAAACCAACCCATTCGATGACGCGGAGGCCCGCACCACCTTGAATCTTGAAGACCTCGTGGCCGCTCGCGAGTTCCGGCCCACCCTCCGAGACAGCCGCCACTGGAGCGAAGCGTAACCATGCGTTGCATCATTTTGCTTAGCGGTGGCAA
>JBFJXT010000317.1:0-1869 GCA_041623015.1 Thermoplasmatota archaeon
GCCACCACGACCCCAACGGAGCCGCTTGGCACCTCTTGCACCCATTGAAGTCGAGCGTCATTGGCGCGTGCTTGGGCATCCCGGTGGGTTGGGCTCTTTTCGATGTGATTCCACACAACAGCCCCGGCAAGTTCCGGTTCGTGTTCGTCGAGGTACGCCAAGGCATCTCGCGCCAAATCGCCCTCACCGCCGCCAAACTCGAAGACCGCAAACCCATCTGGCCGCCCTAGGGCTTGCCATTGCTCGGCAATTTCCTTGGCAATGCAGTGTGCCTAGAACGGATGCAGCGTCGGACTGGTGGCAAAATCGGCGTCGTCTCCTGCGCCAGTCTTGCGACCCGGGCGCGTGTAATACCCCGCTTTTGGATCATACAGGGCCGCGTCCATCCACTGAGGCCACGAGAGCGGGCCCGCCGTGGCAATCCGCTCCTTGAGTCGGTCAGCGAGGGTCATGTCAACCAGTAGAGATTCAGAAGTCCACTGTCATTATCGCCTGCGACCACCAAAGGACGGCCGCCCAGGAAATCAAAGTGGACAAAATCCGTGTTTGCCCGAGACCATGGCCTGCCCAGGAGGCCATGGGCCACTTCGATGCGCTCGTTAGCATCCCGGCCCATCAATACATTGAATTGATCCTCGGTGCCTGGAGTGCGTTCCATCCAAGCGACCCAGGTTGTTTCGTCGTGGTGGCCGAGCCAGGGGCTACTGATGGTGCCAGTGGCATTCCACGTCGTTGGCTTACTCCAGGTGATTCCATCGGGACTGCTCAAGGAAAACAGGCCGCCTTGACCATCCTGTGCCACCGCAACCAGCGTGCCGTTGGCATCTACAAGGGCCGGGAAGAAATTTGCCGAAGTGCCGGTGAGCGTCGACGTCCAGTCATCGCCATTGGCACTGCTTGCCACCACGAATCCACCATTTTGCGGGGCCCGATTGAAGGGAACATGAATGCCTTCTTCACGCACAACCATTTGGCCCGTCGCATGATCGGAGCCGCCGCCCAAGTCCTGAATCGGGCTAAAATCGCTCCAATCACTGCCGTCCGTGGCATGGCTGATCCAAATATTGCCAATGTCGGCTGGGGTGCCATAGACCATGGCGTTCCGCTGGTAGGTCAAATGCACGGAGCCGTCACCAAAGCCAATCCATTGACGATCCGCGCCCAATGCACCTGCAGGGTAGTCAATACCGAGTGAAATGTAAGTAGAGTCCAGCCAAGTGTCCCCACCATCTTGGCTGTGGGCCACGTGAACTCCAAGGTACTGGAAACTGCCCGTGACCATGGCAGAGCCACCGACTAAGCTGTGGAACCAGAGTTGCCCATCAAGTCCTATAGCAATGGCACGGTCCGAATGGAAGGTCCTGAACCCAGTCACCGAGGGAACCTGGGGCGGGTAAAATTGCTCCCAGGGCCCATTTGTAGTGGTGCGTTGGTAAACATCCCCCTTCACGAATAATCGGCCATCGTGACCAACCGCAACCATGGGTTCACAAAAATCCCGGCAACCAGCGGGTGTCTCAATGCGCATCACTTGATGGGAATCGCCCTCCGCAGGCACTTGCAGAGTCTCATTCTCTACAGGTGTCGGGAAATCCGGTTCTTTGCCTTCCAATTCTTGTTGAAACTCTAGGTAAGAGGAATCGTCAATCTCTTCACTTTGGCCAAGACAACCGGCAAGAACAGGAATAAGAAGCAGCCATAACACCGGCCAAAAACTCTGCATGGAGGCTTCGAAAATGCCCCGTTGCTTGGTTCTTTCGTCCACGCGAACTGGCCCACGCCCCATGGCAACGGTCATAAGCTACCCCTCTTTGGGCGACCCTGGACCTGGGGTTTATATATGGTGTCCGTCGCTTCGGAATACGTACC
>JBFJXT010000318.1:0-1796 GCA_041623015.1 Thermoplasmatota archaeon
AATTTGCCCCCGGGCACCGTGTTCGTACCGTTGGATTGTGCCAGCCCGGACTATGTGAATGCGTGCGCTGGTGGTGATTGGGATGCGGTGTTTCATTTTGCAGGAGCCTCCAGTGCGCCCATGTTTGATGAGCGACCCGACCGAGCCGCCCAGGCGATTGCAGCGTTCCAAAATTCCTTGGAGGTGGCCAGATCTTCTGATGCCCCAGTGGCGTTTGCGTCCACGAGCAGTTTCTATGCCCGATGCCCGAAGCCGTTTCGCGAAGAGATGCATGTGACCCCGGGGACCTTGTACGAGTTCACCAAGCTCTCCATGGAGCACCTGGCATTGGCGTATGAACGGCGGTATGGGGTGCCGTCGGTTGCGCTTCGATTCTTTTCTGTGTACGGCCCCCGCGAGGAAGCCAAGGGCCGCTACGCCAATGTCTTGTCACAGTTCCTGTGGTGCCTACGCGCCGGAGTTTCCCCGGTGGTGTATGGCGACGGGAGCCAGACCCGGGACTTTACTCACGTGGACGATTTACTGGAAGGCATCCTCGTGGCGTTGTCCCAAGCCAAGGGGTTCGATGCGTACAACATCGGCACCGGCGTGGAGCACGACTTCAACCAAGTGGTCGCCATGCTACAAGACGCCTTAGGCACCGACACGGAGCCGCTGTACGTGGACAATCCCGTATCCAATTACGTGGCCGAAACCCTTGCGGACAACAGCCGCCTTCGCGCCTTGGGTTGGAAGCCCCGCATTGGGTTGCAGGATGGCATTCGGCGCTTGGTGCAAGAGGCGCCTCCGCTGGAGCCGCACCGAGTTCGTGCCTTGGTCCAGTAGCCAAGCCCCCGGCTTAGGCTAGGTTGCCGGGAGTGGAATTGACTCCGGCTCCGCACCCGTGGCCTTGGGCGGCGATGGCGAGGGGACGCGAATCTTCACCTTGGTTTGCGCTTGGCGGCGCTCGGCTGCCATGGCCGTGGCTTTGCTTGCCAAGTCTTCGATGGCGGCTTTGTGATTGATGAAGCCAAGGTAGGGCGATTCGTAGGGACTGAAGTAGGCGTGAATATCGCCGTCGTTCATGTTCTTGGTGCAGGCGTAGTAGAGGTGATCACTGGTTTGCAATCGCCGCCATGCATGGGCCAGCTCTCCATCCTGTGCTTCGTTAACGACGGGTTCCAGTTCGCGCAATCGATTGAAGCAGGCGTGTTGCATTTTGTTGTGCAGCCAAGCAGAGACATCTCGTTCAGAGTCGGCCCAGGAAATGGCATGGGGCACATGCAGGGTCCCTTGGGGTGCATGGGCGCGGGCCACTTCGCGAGGCAAGGCGAATTTGAGGTGCGGATGCGCCAAGATGGCGTCGGGCAAGTGTTGCAGGAAATGGAAGATGCCGGTCTCTTCCCACTGGTGCTCCCCGAAGGTCTCGTAATCCATGAACAAATTCACAGAGTCGCCTGGAGTGTCCGCGAGCCACTTTGCAAATTTGGGGGCGGTGAGTGGGAAGCCGACCCAGTCGTGACTGGAGAATCGGAACGCCATGTCGTCGCTGAGTCGATAGTTCTTGAGAAGCACCTTCAGCAAGCCGTCGTGGGCGGGCCGGTACGTGTGGTTGGGACTGCGCCTTCCAAGGATTTTCTCGGTGCCTTCCGTGAGGATTGCTTCAAATCCAAGGTCTTCCACGCGCTTGGCGGTTCGATCGTCGTAGATCAATTCGGTGTTGCGGAAGGTGATGGGCTCGACTCCGAGCAAGCGTCGAATGGTGCTTCGATGTTGTTCCACTTGGGCTGCAAATTCGCTTGGGTCGTCCCAGAGCC
>JBFJXT010000319.1:0-1786 GCA_041623015.1 Thermoplasmatota archaeon
CAAAATGAAACTTCATTTGCTGTAGGCTTATCATCGACCTGGACTCGCCGAGCCCCATGCGTCTCGCCGTGTTCTGGATTCTTGCCACAGCACTTGCCGGAACCGCCGTCGCCGACTTTGCGGGCGTGGAAGGATTCAGCGGCCGAGTTGCCGACTGTTCCTCGTGTCACGTGGCAAGCGATGCAGCCCCTCCCGCACAGGTGACGATTGAAGGCCTTCCGAGTCAATGGGAGACCAACACCACGTACCCCTTGACCGTCACAGTCACCGGCGGACCCCCGGCCCTTCCCGCTCCGCAACCTCAAGGCGGGTTCGAGTTGGAAGTGAGCGCAGGGTCCCTGAGCATCCCATCCAACATGGTAGGACTTCTGCGCAGTGTCAGCCCCACCGCCATGACATATACCCCAGAAGGCACCCAAATGCGCACCTGGAACGTCGCTTGGACCACCCCTTCATTGAATCAACAACCCGCTGCGGTGGGAGTTTGGGTAGCAGGCGTCTCCGCCAATGGCAATCACGTGGTTGCCACCAACGTCAGTGACGCAGGAGAACACGGCGACCAATCCGCAACTTGGCACGGCACCATCTATCCCCACGCTGAAACCCTCCTTGCGTGGAAGATTCTCCCCCTTCAAGCCCCAAGTGTCTCCGGCGCCGGCACCGAGCTTACCGGCCGACACATGGACGACAACGCCACGCACCTTGCATGGCGCATCAATGATGCAGACTGGCAACGCCGAGCCACCGGCACCCAGTGGCGCCTCAACCTTGACGCCGCCATCGACGGCATCCTCGAAGTCCGATCGGAAGGCAAAGACCGGGTCAGCCCCGCCGTGCGCATCGCCTTTGACGCCGCCGACACCCCCCATGTGCTGGCCCAAGGAGAAGCTGCACCGGACCGCAACAGTCCCACGCCGCTGCTTGCCTTTCCGGCCATCGCCGCCGCCCTCACCCTCACCCGGAGATTCGCATGAAATCCATCGCCGCCCCCCTACTCGTTGCCCTCTTGACCGTGCTTGCTGGCTGCGTCGACACAAACGCCGATGCAAACACGGAGCCCAACGCCCCCGAATCCAGTGCAGACATTGGAAATCAACCCGCTGCCGAAACGACCTCGGCACTCCTACTGACCACCGAAGTGGACACCGTCGTGGTGCAAGGATCCCGCGTAACCCTTGCTGGGACCGTGAATCGCCCTGCAACGGTCACCGTCAGCTACGGCGAGGGCTCTGGTGAGAGCTTCGACACGAACGGCGCCTGGAACTACACCTACACGCCACCCTTTGGCCACGACAACGTTACCATCACCGCCGACGACGGCACCACCACCGCCACCGCGTCGGTCCTCGTCAAGCGCAACATGCAATTGACCGTGGAAGTGAACTACGACCCCTCCGCAGGACAAACCGACACCACCCACACCCTTTGGTGGGACTATGGTGGCATGCGCAGCCTCCACGAGGACACGACTTACGACGGTTGCGACCAACCCCACCCCGGCCGACCCAACGCCCACGACGCCTTGCTTGATTACGAAGACGCAAGCGGCGTTGACATCGGATTCACCGACTGCGGACAATTTGGCGTAAACATCAGCACCGTGGGTGGACACGAGAGCCCCGGCAGCTGGTGCTTTGAAGTGAACGGAGAAGGCGCTGAATTTGGCGTCAGCCTCCTTGAATTAGAGGACGGCGACGTATTCACCTTCCTCGACTGCTTCATCCTGTTCCCGGCCTAATTGGCAACAGGGGGGCAGGGGGCTTGTTTAGCCAAGCAGGTCAACAAG
>JBFJXT010000320.1:0-1762 GCA_041623015.1 Thermoplasmatota archaeon
CGACCTGACCGAGGCGGCACGGACGGAGCGTCGGCCGATGCGGTATTGGTGAGTCACGCCCATCAAGATCACTGCGGCTTGCTTGGATTGCTGCGACCCGACGTGCCCATCCTCATGTCCGCCGAGAGCAAAGCGACCTTGGAAAGTCTGCAAACCACTGGCGCCGGGGGCGTTATGTCCGAGTTTGTCTCAGCCCGACCCAAAGGCATCCCCACGGGCAAAAAGGGCGGCCCCAACAAGGCAGGTGCCAGTTTTGACCCAGAAACCGGCGAGCCCGTCATTGTCGACCGGGTCGTGGATGAAGGCAACCAATCCATTGGCGAATGGAACTTGCGCCACTTCGGCGTGGACCACAGCATTCACGGCGCACGGGCAAGCCTCCTCGAAGGACCCGTGAGCATCGTCTACACGGGAGATTTTCGACTGCATGGCCGCAGCGGCGACGAAACCAAGAAGCTGATTGAACGCGCCGGGGGAGTCGACGTGCTGGTGGCTGAGGGCACCAATGTCCGCCAAGATCACAAGCACCACCCTGAGACCGATGAAGAAGTGAAGGTGGAAGGGCAAATTCAGGCATTCCTGGACGAAGCTGGCGACGTGTTTGTGGGCATCAGTTACCCGCCTCGCGACTTGGATCGATTCCTGAGCATTTGGAATGTGGCACGATCGAGCCGCCGACGCCTGGTGATTCCTACCAAGGTCGCCGATTTGGTTACATCCCTTCGCCGCACGGGCCGCACCGACTTACCGGACCCCCTTACAGATCCGAACTTGGCGATTCACGTTCCTCGGCGAGGCAAGGGCGTTCGAGGCATGCCCCCCGGCACCCTGCACTTGCCTGGCTCGGACTTGGAAATGAACAGCCTTGATGTGGGCGAGGACAAGTGGCAAGAATTCTGGCTTGCCGACCACGACAAATGGGAGCACCCCTACTTGTTGTCGGGCAACACCGTCACCAGCGCCGACGTTTCCGCCTCGCCGCATGCATACTTGTTCAGTATCAATTACTGGACCATCAACGAGTTGTTCGACTTGTTCCCAGCCAACGCCGGTAGCCACGGTGGCAGCAATGGCCTCTACATTCACAGCATGACCCAGCCATTCAACGATGAAATGGAAATTGGGGACCGCAAATTGAATCGTTGGCTTGACGCGTTCCGCTTGGAGCGCCGAGATACCCACGTAAGCGGACACTTGTCGGAGAAGGACTTGGAGTGGGTGCTGGACGAAGTGGGCGCCAACCTCCTTGTTCCGGTGCATACCCATGAGCCAGATCTCACCGCCGAGCGGTACCGACACCGCACGGGCCACCGGGCACAATTGCCCGATTGGGGCCGCCCAATTCCGCTCATCTAGGGGTTGGCCTTGAGGTAGGCTCGAAGGTCTGCCTTGTCTTCATCGTCAAAATCCATTGGCAAAGGACCCAGAAGCAAGCCGCCAAGGCCCATGCGGATGCGCTCGGTCATGACGCTGTCGGCGTGCTTGCTGTGGCCGCTTCCAGGGGAGGTTTCTCTGTCCGTGAGTGCCGGGACTCCGTCGTCTACGAGGCCGTAGGCGTGGCCCAATTCGTGGAGCATGATGGTGCGTTCCAATTCGCAGCGCATGTCCACGCGCTTGCCGCCTTCGATGCGGTGGGCATCCACGTATGCATCCGGGAACAGGAAAATGACGCCCCAGGATTGACTGGTGCGGCCAAGACCATGCCCATCTGCGCCTTCGGGTTGGCCATTCAAGAATATGATGTGGAGGTGCGCTGTTTTGC
>JBFJXT010000321.1:0-1741 GCA_041623015.1 Thermoplasmatota archaeon
AGCCATTGTCGGGCAGGGGCTCGTTGAAGCGAATGGCAAGGCCGCCGGGGCCTTGGCAGACTTCTGCGGGAAGCGGGCGCTCGGCGTCGCTTTCACCCAGGGGCGAGCAGCAGGGCCGGCAGGCGCCAGTTTGGATCTGGCCAAGGATGACGAAGTAGCCACCGCCACCGGGGCAGTAGTAGACCTCGATGACCTGGATGCAGGACGTGGAGACTGGACCGTAGGACACTTGGTACGATAGGTCGCCGCAGGACTTGACGGGGTTTTCCATGCTGGCTTCGGCGCTGGAGGGCGGGCAGCAAATGCCGCACTGGCCAATTTGGACCGTGTTGAGCACTTCAATCTCCATGCTGCCACCGTAGCAACCGGTGACGCGAAGGATGCGGATGCAACTGGTAGGGGCTGCAGGGTCAACCACTTGCACAGCGAATTCGCCGCGACCGCCGCAGGCTTCCACGGGGAAGGGGCGATCCGTGTTGGTGGTGGGAGCCGCACCAAGTTTGGCGCAGACGCCGGCAACAGACACGCCACCATCGCAGTGCCAGACAAGCGGCGGTTCACAGTCTTGGATGCGTCGTCCATTAACATCCATGGTCATACCTTCCCCTTCGGGACAGGGGCCCGTTTCAATGTCCACCGGCTTAGCACTGGCCGCTGGTGAGACCGCAACGGTTGCGGCCAAGAGGATACTTAGCGTAAGAAGAGCGAGGATTCGCATAGAAGAGGCCGATGCTTGAAGGGGCATGAGCATTGGCCGATGGTTCTCCGTTATCCAATTCGAGGATGAGGCGAGTTCGAAAGCGGCTTGTCGGGGACAACAATCCTACTACGCGAGTAGGTGCCGAGCAATAACCATCCTCTGAATCTCATTGGTGCCTTCAAAGATCTCGAAGATCTTGATGTCGCGCATGTACCGCTCCACGTTGTAGTCCTTCGTGTAGCCGTTGCCGCCGTGAATCTGCACGCCCTCAATGGTGGCCTTCATGGCCATTTCACTGGCAAACAGCTTGGCGCGGCTTGCCGCGTGGGTAATCGGCATGCCCTTCTCTTTCATCCACGCCGCCTTGAGGTACATGTTTCGGCTTGCTTCAATGCCCACATCCATGTCTGCCAGTTTCCATTGAATCGCTTGATTTGCCGCGATGGGCTTGCCAAATTGGTGGCGTGACTTGGCATATTCGAGGCTGTCTTCCATGGCGGCCCGGGCGATTCCGGTGCTGCCTGCTGCAGCCATGATTCGCCCCGTGTCGAGGGTGCTCATGGCGACTTTGAATCCGTCGCCTTCCTTGCCAAGGATGTTTTCGGCGGGGACTCGGAGGCCTTCGAAGAAGAGCTGGTTCGTGTAGGAGGCGTTGAGGCCCAGTTTTCTCTCGTTGCGCCCGACGCTAAAGCCCTCGCTCTTGGTGTCCACCACGAAAGCCGACACCCCATGGGCATCCGTGGATTTGGGGTCCGTTCGTGCAAAAATGATGCAAGTGTCGGCCACGGCGCCGTTGCTGATGAACATCTTCTGGCCGTCAATCACGTACTCGTCGCCTTCGCGCCGGGCAGTGGTTTTGAGACTGCCTGCGTCGCTGCCTGCTTCGGGTTCTGTGAGGGCGTAGCAACCGAGTTTTTTGCCCGAGGCAATATCTGGGAGCCACTGTTGCTTCTGTTCTTCCGTGCCCCAGTGCAAAATGGGGCTGACCGTGAGGCTGGCGCAGGCACCATAAATGACGGAATGACTGGCGCAGGCCCAGGC
>JBFJXT010000322.1:0-1622 GCA_041623015.1 Thermoplasmatota archaeon
ACTGCCTGCGTGGCGCCGTGGAGTGCACCGTGGAACTCAACAGCTTCATTCCCGCCGTCCCCCAATGTGACTCCCCCGCCGTTGCCCTCCCCCCGCTTCGCAGCTCTGATCCCGTCGAGTGCTGGGATGGCATCAACGGCGACGGCTGGTGCGGCGTTCACGTGGCCGGCTGCTCCGTTGGCCGCGCTTACGAAAGCGACCCCAAGTACGACCAATGGCTCGAAGCCGGTTGCTCAGGTTTCACCAACTGCCGCATTGACTTCGACAACGTGGGAAGCCGCTTCCTCGTGTGCACACTCTAAGATTGTGCCAGACGGCCTCACTTTGAGGCCCCATCTTTCCCCTCTTTCTTTGCTGGCGGCTCGTTGTTGATTCGGACGGGTGCCTAAGTCTCGCCAACAATTACGGTGACAGTAGCTGTGAGGGTCACGCGATCGCCTCCATTAGCATGCTCGTAGGCATCGAATATCATGCTCCACTGGTAGGGGCCCTCGGGAGCATCCTGCATGGACTCTGATTCTTGGTCCCAGAGTTTTTGGTCCCAGGTGAAGTTGGCTTCCATGGATGCGCCTGGGGCAAAAGGAGCTGTTCCAAACGCTTCGCAGACCGCTTGAGGCTCACGAGGGTACACAGGCTCGCCTTGGCGCTTCATCGCGTCGGAAAATGGAGAGACGCAGATATTGGACACATGGTACGTGTCGGCGCCTTCGTTTTCAGCCAATCCCCGGAGACAGAAGCCTGCCTCGCAAGTAGACAAGAATACCGACAAATGGAGGTCGCCCTGGATGTCCTCATCGAATCCGGTTTGCGGGGCAAACCCTTGCCCCGGGCCAGGCGTGGAGGCCCCATCGGAGTCAACTGGACCCGTGACTGTGTCACTGGTAGATGCGCACCCGGCCAACAGGAATGATGCGGCCACAAGGTATGCAAGATGCAGTTTGCTCATGGACCTTCATGGGTGGCGCTTGGAATTGAAAGCAACGGGATGATTAGGCAGGCTCCCAACGTTCGAACCAGGGCCGTGTCTCGGTCGCCAGAAATTCAAGTTCTTCAGGGGTCGATGGACGCCCGAGGATGCCATTTCGATCGGGTAGACGACCAAATTGCATGACAATGTCGTGGTGATCTTGCACATATTCAATCATGCCTCCCAGATCGTCCGGGTACAGGGCGCCCAGTCGTTTGGCCTCTGCGAGTCCCCGCGCTTGGATCTCTTTGTCTTCGGCGTGCTCGAGGGCGGTGAGGATGAACATTTGTTGGGCGGTTGTCAAGGAAGATTCGTGGCCCGCATCGAGCAGGTCAAGTGCGAGCGATTGGGCGCGTTTGTCTCCTTCGATGAATCGGGGCGTGTCGCGGAATGCATGTCGCGTGAATTGATCCAACACCACCATGAGTGCAAGGGAGCCTTCGGCGGTTTCGCTCCAGTGATCCAATTCTCCGGCAATGGCGGCCTCGATGGTGGGCATGAATTGCTGACGGACTACAGGATCTAGGCTTCGGCCCGCTTCGAACCACATGGGAGCATTTGCCCACGGCGCATCTGGGTTGTCACCAAACCAGAACGCGAGCACAGATTCTTGATTCACCTGGGGCCACTTGGACTTCTGTGCTTAAACACCAAG
>JBFJXT010000323.1:0-1615 GCA_041623015.1 Thermoplasmatota archaeon
CGGAGACCTACAAGCAGGTCACCAAGCAATTCCTGGGCGAAATGAAGGACCGCACGAACGGCAGGGGCGTCGACGTGGTCTTTGACTCCGTGGGCGGCGACACGCTGATGGAGTCCATCAAGCTCATGCGCGCAGGCGGCAAGATGGTCACCTGCGGTGCCACGGCCGGCTACAAGGCCGACCTTGAACTGGCCTACATCTTCATCCAGAACAAGGCGATCATGGGCAGCACGCTCGGCACCAAGGCGGAACTGATCCAGGCGCTGCGGGCTGTTGAGGCCGGCCACATCAAGACACTCGTCACCGAGACTCTTCCCCTGGAGCGCGCCGGCGAGGCCCAGCAACTCCTCCAGACGCGCAAGGCGACGGGGAAGGTCGTCTTGACGAGGTAGGCGCGTAACGCTCATGGGCGTGGCGGCCGATCCCAGCGCATGGGCAACCCGGCCATGGCAACCGGACCCGTCGCCGCGCGGCCACCCGTCGGGGAGTTCCGGTTCGGCAACGACTTCCTGCAAAACGCGTTGGAGTGCCTAGCCCACGGGCTGGAGCACTTGGCTGATCCTACGCTCGCCGAGCGAGCACGCCAGCAGGAAAGGAACCGTGGGCCGACAGACGAGCAGAAGGCGCGCCAGGATGCTGCGGTGGTAGCCTTCCGAGAAATATTCGGGCGTTCGGGCGATCGTCAGCGGGATGCCCATCCGAAGGCCAAGCCGACCCGAGACCGCGGGATCTTCTGGAACACATGGGTTCAACACGATCTGAAATTCGCGATCCAGAGTCTGGCGCAAGCGATCGACTTGGTGCAGCTTGCCTACCTTTGGGAAATTGATCCACATCTGGTTTGGAAAAAAGCACCCGAAAAAAAAGGAGACGTTGGCGAGGTCATCAACCGCAAGGCGGTCTTCGAAAGAGTGGCCGAGCGCTTTCCGGGCGCCGGCGAGAATCCATACGAGCAAATCCCCGAATTCGTGAAACATTCATCGAAGGGCAAGAAATCGCCCACTGTCAAGGACTGTATCGGAGCCCTCCACGACTGCCGAGATGAATTTACGCATCGGCTGGTGCCCCGCAGCCCGCTTGAGTTGGTGGGCGCAGCTTTGCTAGGTGTCGCCGTCTTTTCTACCCTCAGCTCCAGACTGTTCGACGAATGGTCTCGAGAAAATTTGCGGGTGTCGGGGGGCCAAACGAGCGATGATACGGCGTGGAGAATACTAATCCATCAATTGGCCAACCCACTTCTGGATCCTGAATTCGATCCAGAGGCGGAGCCGGAGGAAGGGGACAACTTCGTATGGCTGGATTGGTGCGGCAATAATTGCGGAAATCTTCCCCTGCCGCTTCACAATGCGAGGATACAAACTGTCGTCATGGAAGGCCATAGGAGATGGGTGTGGGGCGATGTTTTTTCACGAACATTGCAGTGCGCAATCTGCAGCTCAAAAAGGAGTGAGGTTTGGTGCTCGGGATGTACGTCCTATGTGGCAGAAAATCAATGCACGATGGAGAGCCGCTTATTTGAAAGGGAAGATGGCTGGCCGGAGCCGTGCATGATAGCCTATTGCCGCAACTGTGTCAATCGGGCGGGCGGACTTGAATCCGATAAAAAATGAATGCC
>JBFJXT010000324.1:0-1598 GCA_041623015.1 Thermoplasmatota archaeon
GCAATGACTTCCTGCCCGGGCTCCATGGGGCCAACGCCCTCAGGGGTCCCCGTGAGCAAGATGTCGCCGGGAACAAGGGTGGTCCAGGTGGAAGCATGGCGAAGCAAGCTTGCAACGTTCCATGTCATCGCTGCCGTTGATCCCTCTTGGCGCACCTCTCCATCCACGGTGAGTCGAAGCTGGACGTCGTCTAGGTTCACGCCGGATCGCGCAAGCGGCACCCAGGGGCCAAGGGGGCAGAACGTGTCGTAGCCCTTAGCTTGGGCCCATGGGCGGCCTTCCGCCTTCGCCGCCGATTGAAGGTCTCGTGCCGTCACATCGTTGGCGACCGTGAATGCGTCCGGTTGTCCATCTGGGCCAATGCGAATTGCCAACTCCACTTCGTGGTGGACCGAACCGATGCCACTTGGGATGCGCACCGCGTCTCCGTCGCTGATGATGGCGGTATCGGGCTTCCAAAACCAGATTGGCGAAGGAGGGGTGTCGCCGCCCATTTCCGCTGCGTGCTTGGCGTAGTTTTTGCCAACGCAGAGAATCTTAGGCATGCTAAGCGACGGAGCTTTGGTACTCGGGGCCGAGCAATTTTGCCACGACTGCCTTGGAGTCGGCCGGGAAGTCACGGTCGCGCATCCACAACAAGTACGACTTGTGTTCGGGGTTCTGGATGTCAATGACGGCGTCGCGGAACTTGCCAAAGCCAAAGCAGGGCTTGCCATCGGCTTCGTAGAATTTGTGTCCGTGGTCGAGCCAAGTGCGGATTTGAGCCTCAGGATCAAAGTGGCGCACCAACTGCTTCACCTTCATCTCGTCAAGCGTCGGCGGGAGCTTGTCTGCGTGAGTGGTGCGTTGGCGGCGCAAAACCTCCACGGTCGCCGCGGTGTCCGCTTCTGATCGGTGCAGGCCCTCCAGGGATTCGCCCGTGTAGCGCTCGTACATGTGGCCGAGGCGGTGACTGTTGACTTGGCGCTCAATTTGCAGGGTATCGATGCAGGGGTGCTCCACGGCGAGGCCCGGTTGGCCAGCGCGAACCAATTCGTTGTGCAAGAAACTCACATCGAAGCGGTGGTTGTGGGCAATCAGCACTGCATCACTGGTGAGCCGTTGAATGCGCCCTGCATGGGTCGCGAAGGTCGCCTTGTCGGCCACCATTTCGTCGGTAATTCCGTGGATTTCAACCACTTCTTTGGACATGGCCATCTCTGGATTCACCAGGGACGACCATCGGCCGAGTTCGTTCAAATCCGCATCCAACTCAATGAAGCAAAACTCCACGATGCGGTCTGTCTCGGCGTCGGTCCCAGTGGTTTCCAGGTCAAACGCGACGTACTTCACAAACCGACCACATGAGCCGCACTGAAAAAGGCGAGGGCGCAAGACGGGCTCGCTTTCAGACTGGGTTAACGATCGCCACGCAGATACGCCCAGCCCTCGGGTGCATCCAGAACATCCCAGACGGTCACGAACAAGGTGTATGACTGGTCAAGGGTGGGCCAGATGGCATCCGGCAACAAGGTCACATCTAGGGTCGCGTGCTCGGCAAAATCGAATCCTTCGGTGAACGCCGACGCGGGCAGATGCGCCCGAAGTGGGCTGGCGCC